>JAQQAM010000034.1 GCA_028532905.1 Spirochaetales bacterium | reverse complement strand
TAAAATCCTGAGGGTCCTTCAGGAAAGGGAATTTGAGCGGGTGGGAGGAGCCAGACCGATCAATATTGATACACGCATTGTCGCGGCTACCAACCGCAACCTGAAAGAAGAAATTGCCTCCGGGAATTTCAGGGAAGATTTATATTACAGACTCAATGTGGTCAATATTCA
This sequence comes from Spirochaetales bacterium, assembly GCA_028532905.1. Taxonomy (GTDB): domain Bacteria; phylum Spirochaetota; class Spirochaetia; order DSM-2461; family DSM-2461; genus Oceanispirochaeta. The sequence continues at coordinate 8,695 of JAQQAM010000034.1, read as the reverse complement.
CATTCCCCCCCTCCGGGAGAGAAAAGATGATATCCAACTCCTTGCCAGTGCTTTTCTCAAGGAGTTTTCCGAGGAAAATGACAAGAAAATTGAAGGAATTGACAATAAGGCTGCAATGGCTTTATATAATTACTCCTGGCCTGGTAATATCAGAGAGTTGCGGAACTGTATTGAAAGTGCTGTTGTCATGAGCAAAGGACACTTCCTGCAGCTGGAGGATCTTCCCCCTGATGTATCTGCATCCGCAGAGGATGAAGGTTCCATCAGAATCCCTCTTGGAACCAATATGGCCGAAGCGGAAAAACTTATTATCCGCTCTACCTTGAATTATGCCAGGGGTAATAAGAGCAGATGTGCTGAGATTCTGGGAATCGGCCGAAAAACCCTGCACAGAAAGATACATGATTTCGGAATGGAAGACGAGTTTCTGAAAGCATCCAAACAGGAGGATTCCAATGGATGACAGTAATAAATCAATAGATGAGATAGCCGCTGTATTCGCAGAATGCAAAGATAAAGAACTTATTGAGGATTTTCTCTACAGCCTGCTGACTCCCAATGAGATAAATGAAGTGGCTTCCCGCTGGGCACTGGTCAAACTGATAACAGAGGGAATGTCCCAGAGAAAAATATCGGAGAAACTGGGGCTCAGCCTCTGCAAAATAACCAGAGGCTCCAAGGAGCTGAAGAAAGAAAATTCATCCTTTAAAGCCATGATTGATCTTCATGGAGAGATCACAAAAGCCTGATCATCCGAAAATAATCTCCTTGTCTATCATTGTTTCCTTATCAAAGATAAAGCGTCCTGTGAACTGTTCTCCATCAAGGGCGCGCGGCAACCAGTGCAGATCATCTTCCCACATCTGATCCCAGGGGATTTCATCTACGGGACACCAGAAGGGGAGAGCTTCATCGGTTTCAATAAGGTTCCCTTTGAAATCTCTGCACAGATACACAGTCCCTTTCAACTTCAGTCCGTCCAGAAAATGAAAATACAGTTCTCCTGAATACTGAAGGTTTTCAGATTCAAGCCCCACTTCTTCCCGGGTTTCTCTGATGGCGGCTTCTTCGGGAGTTTCTCCTTCTTCGATATGCCCGCCGGGTGCATTGACTTTTCCGGCACCCAGTCCTGTTTTTTTATGTATCAGAAGAACTTCATTTTCTTTCTGAATATATGTGATAACTGCATTTTCCGTTGCTGTCCAGCTTTCCTAGTCTATGGAGTTTACTTTCATTTCTTTTCAACATCCTTTAGAAGGACGTTAATCGTTCCTCCTGTTCTGTTTTCTGCAAGATTAAACATAACCCGTTCTGTCTGAAGAGTCTGCCCCCGTACGGGTAGCGCATCATGTTCTGTAAAAGAGAGTCTCTGTTCCGACAACACAGTGTTATCCTTATCCCGCCACTGAACAGTCAGATTCAGTTTTGATAAAGGCGTATTGCCTTTGTTCCCGATTCTCAAATCGTAAAAGAAGTAGTTTCTGTCATATCCTTCTATCTGATTGACAAAGCGGCTTTCAGCACTGAGGAATACGCCATTGGGAAGAGGCTTGCTGTTATGCAGGGTTTCCTCACGCCAGTTGCGGTCCTCCTGAGCTCTGTATACATCTTGAGCACTGATTCCGATATATACTGATTTCAAATGATCAACATTATCATTCAGATACATGTAATCGTAAAAACTCTGTATTTCTCCCATCATCAGGGGAGCATCGCCCTCTTTCACAATCGGGATACGCCCCAGTGAACTGTTGTCGTCAGACCGGAACAGCTCTATTTCCAGGTTAATATAGTCATCATTGAGAGCCTCCATATAACCGGCAACACTCACAGCAGGAGGGCCGGATGCAGACTCCCTCACGAGAGTGGCTTCAACCAGATCCATCTGAAAGTCTTCATTCAGGGAGCTGGTTTCCGTATATTCCAGTTCACGGCTTTCCCAGGGGGGTGGGGCTGCCGGTATCTCAGAACTCTGCTGCTGATCAGTATCCAGTGAAAGAAAGGCAAACCTTTTTCTCACCTGGGGATACAGGGCTGCCGCCAGCACCAGAATGACAAGTATGGCAAAGGGAATAATCCGGCGGTTATGCTGTGTCCCTTTCAGCATCTGTCTGAGCTGTTTCATCTCTTTCTGGAATTTACGGGCGCTTTTGTTCTCCGGTTCCAGAATCAGAGCATCCTTTATTTCACGGTCTGCCCGGTCCAGATCCTTCTGCAGATAACCAAACTGAATACTTCTTTTCAGAAAAAGCTCTGCCAGATCAAGCCTTATTTCATTATTTAAAGGAGCAAAGAGAAGGGCGCGCTCCGTCTCGACAATAGCACTGTCCCAACGTTCCTTGCTTTTATAGTCCAGGGCTCTGTTAATGTGCCGCTCAATAAGCATGGCCAGTTTATCCAGATCTTCCGGACTCAGTTCATACTTGTCGAGGAGGGTATTCACATCGCCTTCCTGAAGAAGCGTATTGTCCTGCAAGTTCACAAGTTCCGTAAGGAATCTGTTTAAGCGCCCGTCATCAGCATTTGTTTCATTTTCATTGCTCATATGCTGTTAGTGTACCAAATGGGCTAAAGCTTTGGCTACCATATTCCGATGTTGAAAATGAGTAAATCCATATGCGGGGAGTTGTTCCGGAGAAACATGAAAATATCGGTGTTCTGTTCAGAAAAAAATAAAGCGGATCTTCCGCAGCTCAGAATCGCACTGGATGATTATTTTATTGAGTACCAGACCGTACTGTTCAATGAAAATACGAAAATGGAAGATACTCTTCCGGTACTCAGGCAGGTACTGGATGCGAAACGTTTTTACCTTCTGATACCGTAAAAAAACGACTATCAGTCCCAATGGATTTCTTTTATTGCCGGATACAGCCGCAGGAAATGTGAAAATGTTATTCTCTATGCACCTGAGGGTTCCGTGCCGTCCTGGCTCAATGATTTTTTCATATGCTCTGATTTTGAATCCCTCATAAACAGAATTAACGAAAGACTGCCGTTCTGGAACAAAGAGCTTAAGGAACATCAGGCTCTCGACACACTTGAAGACAGAATGAGAGAACATAATCACCAGAACTTTGTAAAGGCAGTTGATGAGGGAGACAGATTTATGACCGGTGTCTTTCTGGACGCCGGATTTGATGTGAATAAACTTTCAGCAGAACAGGTAACCCTGCTTGCTGTGGCAGCCCGTCATGGATATGCTGCCATTGCTGAGATACTATATCAGGCGGGAGCTGATGTTAACAGGATAAGCCTTGACCGGAACAATACGCCATTAATGGATGCCGCATCAGAAGGACATGCAGATTTGGTGCAGTTTTTTATTGACAAGGGTGCCTCCCTTGAGATAAAGAGTAAAAGCGGGCAGACAGCACTGATTCTGGCAACAGGAAACGGTAATCTGGATTGTGCTGAAATTCTGATTAAGGCAGGAGCCGACTGTGATCAGAAAGATTCCATGGGGCTCTCCGCCCGTAAATATGCCAGGCTGTACAAGCTGGATTCCCTGCTTGATAAAATGCCTCCGGCTCCTGAACAGGGAGAATAAAATTTGAAAACAATATACTATCTCAAATGGAAAGACCAATCCGCTCTTTTTTCAGATCTGGATCATCAGTCTCTTATCAGTGCCCTCGATGAAGAGGATCTGAGAATATGCTATGGTTCTTCCCTTACTGAAGAAGATAAGAACTCAATTAATATTGAAATGAAAACCGCCGTTGAAACGGCTGTCAACAGATGGATCAATGACAGCCGTTTTCTGATCCACCTGCTGATGGCAGCCGGTGTTTTCCTGGTGTCCTATTATTTTTTATCTTATGTGATAAGAGATCCTCTTCCTGTAATTGATGAGATCATTCTCTCAATTCTTCTGGGGGCTCTTGCCTGGTACAGGCTGAAGAATCAGGAACATCAGTCAGAAAGAGCCATAAACAGAAAACTTGAACTGGGCCAGTTTCTCTCCGCCATGCCTATGGAACAGACAGAACTTCTGGAACAGATTGAACTTCATCTTGAAAATCTTGCCGACATGAATCCTGTAGAGGTGAAAAAACTGATCCGTTCGGGTGCAGTGCCTGTTTTTTTTACAACAGAAAAGAAAAAGCTGATGAAAATAGTCATGGCGGCAGATGTATACCGGAAAAAAAGGCGATTCTCAAGAAAACAGCAGGTTCCTGTTGAATTCAATGAGTTCTGTACTCAGGTGAGAGCCTATATGAAATATCACTCATCAATTGTCTGACTTTCTTCGATGACCTGATTCAGCTCCAGAGTTTTTCTGGCTGTTTCGATCATCTGAGCAGCAGGGGTAAAATCAGGCCGGACCTCAAGACTCTCTTCCCAGTAGGCAATGGCTTTACTGATGTCACCATTGGCATATTCTTCAAGGCCCTGCAGATACAGAAGCTGAGACCGCTCAACCCGGCTCATACGCCCGAAGTCTCCCAGGTTTAATTTGAGAGCCAGACTGAAGCGGTCCAGTGATGTTACCTGAGTGGTCAGGTCCAGGGTATAGTTGGCAGTCACTGAGAATTTCTCCAGGTCCAGTGATGAACCGACACTGAAACGGGGCAGACCGGTTTTAATCTGGAAACCGGACTGAACAGACAGAAAGCTGGTCATACTCAGATCAAGACCTGCAGCATAACTGACTTTTTCCGCATCCGATCCGTCCAGATTGAATGGTATATTCACATCAAAGGCCCAGGTCATAGGCCTGATGGGAGAGTAGGCGATACCAGTGGATATCATGGAGGGAAGGGGATCCGGATCAGCTATAAACTCGGAACCCAGATTCTTGACAACCAGCCCGAAGGCGAAGTTCTTATCTCTTGAACTGTAAAACTTCAGAACGTTGAACTTGGTCTGAATCCCCACATCCGCCATCAGGGCGACAGCAGACTGATCAGGAGCAATGGAATAGGGGACGCCTCTGTAGGCCATCTTGAAGTTCGCTCCCACAGCCAGACCATGGTAGTAGTAATTATCCAGAAACGTGTAGGCGGCATTAAGAGTCATAACCGTTTCAGTATAATAACCGGAAGAGTAGCTTCCGTCATCATTCCGGGCCCTGTCTCCCCAATCGTCAATTCCAGTAAAAGGGAGGTAAAGAAATTTTCCTCCTAAACCGACACCGAAGTCCTCCCAGCGGGACGTATAAGTAACGCTTTCCAGATTTGTATCTGCAATCCAGTTATTATGAAAAAAAGTCAGTTCCGAGTTTTGTATAAATGAACTTCCTGCGGGATTGGCATCAAGAAAGCCTGAATCCAGGCTCATGGCAGTAAAAGCCGTTCCCATCCCCTCATACTTGCCCCCTGAAGGGATCAATAGGGTCAGAAATGAGTTTGTTCCGGCATTTGGATCAATACCGAATATGTCACTGATATTGGCATAGGTCGTGGACGCAACATTCCCTGCAGAGAGCTTTGAGACAATAATGATTGTAAAAAGAAATATTGCGCTTTTTTTCATCCAATAATATTATACCTTTGAATATACCTTTTATCCAGATTCATACCCATATTGCCGATAATGTTATAAGATATAATAACTGTAGATAATTTCGGTATTCTGAAGGGTTTACTTGACTGCAATAAAAAAGAACATAGTCTTTATATTCATTATTCTCATCCTCCTGGCCCCGGGACTTTACTCTCAGGACAAAGACCTCAGTAAAGGTCAGAAATACCGTGAAGTGGAGCGTTTGATCTCGATTTACGATTTTAATGCCGCCATCAATCTTTTGGTAGAGATTGTCAAGGAAGATCCGGAAGAAATGGATCGGGCCCAGAAACTTATACAGGAAATCCGGGAGAAAAAAGACGAGTTCAACGCCAAATACGAAGAACTGATACGGGTTCTTTTTGAAGAAAATGATTATCAGAAGGGGCTGGAAATCATCAGTGAACTTGAGGATCTGGACAAGAACCCCAATGATGCCACTTCTGAATCTCTTACTTCTGCCCGGATCTCCGCTGAGCTTATCTACTTCCGGCTCCTGTTCAATGAACTGATGGACCGGGCACTGGTTCAGATCGGAGAGGGAAACTTCGATACGGCGGCAACCATATACAGAACCGGATTTGAACTTCATAAAAGAACCTATAACGAGCGGGATTACGGAGATATCATCAAAGGGCCTGTAGACCGGAATCTGGAAGCTCTTTTAAGCTCTCTTGATGAATTTGTACAAGACTACAGCCTTCTAAGCCAATACTCTGCGGCGGAACTGAGCAGTTCTATAGGAGTCAATCAGAGCCTGAATGCTGCTCTGGCCGATGATATTTCACGTTTTTCTGATTTGAGGAACAAGGTCTGGAATGCAGCTTATGTTTTCGAAGAACAGAATCGCCTGCTGGGTGAAATTAGTGCTGAATACAAAGAGGACTTTTTTCTCAGTTTTGCAAACAGAATTATATTCGGCCGCCTGGAGACTCGTTTTGAAGAGGGTCTGATCAGAGCTTTTGATGAATACTGGGACAGTGCTGTGATTCCCATACAGGAAAGTCTGATCAGCAAAACTGAAACGGTAATGAATCAGGCGGAATCCGAATACAGAACCGGGCAGTGGGAACAGGCGCAGTCAAGTTTTGAAGAAGCGGAGTACTGGGCTGAGAGATCCCTTGAAATCGCAGAATCCTGGGCGGGAAGATTAAATGCCGATGAGACCATGAATCTACATCCTTATTCACAGGACCTGATGCGCCGGGAATATCACAAACTTGAAAACAGCAGAATCAACAGCAGAAAAGCAGCATACAACGCCAGGTTGAGTTCTTTTCAGGATTCTCTGGAAGACTACAAAATATACGACAACCAGAATCTGGCGGAGATGGAAGAAAGGCGGCAAGATTTGAACCGGGAACTGTCACTTCTGGAACCTCTTAAAGAAGAATGGACTACTTTTATCACCGGCTATAACAGTGATATCCTATACACAGACAGTTTTGCGTCCCTTGAAAGCTCCCGAACCAATGCCGTATTTGATGAGAGCATTAACGCCTACCGTTTATTTGACGGAAAACTGGCACTTGATTCTGCCGATCTTGAAATCACTCCTCTGGAAAGAGATTACAATGATATGAAGGACTCTCTGGACAGAGCTTTGGGATTTCTGGCAGGCGTACAGCCGGAAGGAGCTGCAGAGGACGACTTCAGCATCCTCTATGTATTTCCCCAGAACAGCTATGATATCCTGGAGGATCTGAAAGAAAGGAACAATGATTTAAGCAGCAGAGCTTCAGTCTACAAAGCAAAGTATCAGAACGCCAGAAGAAGTATTCCCCAGCAGCAACAGATGTCTGTATATATAGGGAGGGCGGAAGCTCTTATTCTCAACCTGGAAGATCAACTCCGGAATTACACACGGGAACAGCGCAGAGCCGATCAAAGCATAGCCACCGCCGAGCGCTACCTGGGTGAAGGTGAATTCCGTTTTGCCAGAGCCAGAGAAGCCTTGAACAATAAGGATTTTTCACAGGCGACACAGCAGCTCACAACAGCTCAGGAGCTGTTTGTGCAGGCTCTCTCATTTAATGAAGCCATTATCAACAGAAACCAGCTGGACCAGAGGATTGCAGATCTGCAGAATGAGATTCTTCTGGAACAGAACAAGGAAGTGATCCGTTTTGTCCGTGATAATGTTAATCAGGGAAAGAGTCTTTATCTTCAGGGGCTTTACGGTCAGAGTGAAATTGTTCTGTTACGGGCGGAAAACAGATGGTTTACCACAAATACAGATGAAAATAATGAGATAAACTACTGGCTGAACCTGGTCAGGGCTGCTCTTTCAGTTGAATCAGGACGAACCATTGAAGAGACAGAACCACTGTATGCTGAAATGACTCAGTTCCTGAATCTGGCATTTGCCAACTTTGAGGCGGGGAGCAATAAAATAGCTGCCGGTGATACGGAAGAAGGATTCCGGCTTCTGGACAGAGCCGATGCCAATCTTAATGAAATTCTAATTCCCATGCCTTTGAACCAACAGGCCAGTGTTCTGAAGCTGAAGATTCAGCAGCTAAAGGATCCTGATCTGTTCAAGATTACTTTTGAAGAAAAATTCAAATCAGCGGTCAGTAAAATCAGAACAGAACCGGATACAGCCTATATCGATCTGAAAGACCTTTCCGCCATTCAGCCTGACTATCCAGGGATGGCCAGGGCCCTTTATGATGTTGAAATTATTCTGGGCATCAGAATTCCGCCTCCGGATCTGAGAGCTATTGCAGAAAGTGAAGACCTTTACAACAAGGCCTTTGTTATTGTAGAAGGTAATGTACGTTCACAGTTCCCGGTAGCTCTGACTCAGCTGGACAGGGCTATTGAGCTGAATCCTGAGAATCAGGAAGCTATAGAACTGAAAGACAGAATACAGCTTGATGCAGGCGGACAGACGGCTATTGTGTTATCATCATCAGATAACGCCCGTTTTAAAGCGGCAGAAGAAAAATATATCAACGGCGAATATTTTGAGGCCTATGCTATCGTTCAGCAGCTTCTGAATGACAAGCAAACCGCTTCCTATCCGCCATTGCAGGATCTTAAAAGGAGAATTGAATCAAAATTCTGAGGCCAGCTCCCTTTTATATTTTTTTCATCCTCATTTGTCTCCTCATTCCCGGAAGTCTGTTTTCAGAGGATTATTACTGGGAATCACCCATGGAGATCCGTTCGGATGATGCCTATT
>JAQQAM010000033.1 GCA_028532905.1 Spirochaetales bacterium | reverse complement strand
GGGGGAAGCAACCGAAACCTAGATATCGGTGTGGATAGGGGATTGTACCCGCCGAGCAGGACTTTTGTAATCGGATGTAACTTAAAACTTTAAAAAAACCATGAAAACCATGTTGAAAATAAAATCAAAATATGTGATGGTAGGTGCGACCTTGGCACTTACGGTCTTGGGATCCTGTTCCAAGGATTTTCTTGAGGAAGTTACCTACGGAGAGGTTTCCCCTTCGGAAATGGCCAAAGCGGAGAACGTGGAAAAAGCCATTATTGCTGCCTACAGCGTATTGAACGGTCAAATTGATAACGCCAGTAATGCCTACAATTCGCCAGCCTCAAACTGGAGTTTTGGAGACGTTGTTTCCGATGATTGCTATAAAGGGGGCGGGGGTACCGGGGACCAGAACCAGATCCATCAAATGGAGCTCTACGTCTCGGCCAGGGAGGACAGGGCGGCGGAATGCTGGGAGGTCTTCTGGGCGGCGGAAACAGCGGTGGCGGAGGCATGTTCGATTAAACAGCCTTATTCTGCATAAAAAATCCCGGTCTGCCGCCGGGATTTTTTTAATCATTACAAGTGAAAAGCTATCAGTCAAAGGGATTGATGATGGAAGGAAGAGTCTGTCCAATCATCTCGGCTGCTTTCTGTGACTCTGTTTTGGGTATGTTTACATTTTTCCAGAGCACCTGAAGAAAATAATTCTGCAGAGATTCCTCTATACCCTCAGCTTTATGCACTATAAAAGACTGATTCACTCCGGTTTCATTCATAATAGTAAAGGAGGTATAGGTTTCCACAGGCTCTTTACCCACCATTATTTTCTGCTGTCTTTTCGTGGTATAGGTATCCACTTCTTTAAATCTGTAAGGGATTTTATGCCTGTCATCTCTGTAACAGGGCTCAACGTGTTTCTGGGGATAGGAAGGGGGCTCGACCAGAACAAACAGCTTCAGGCCGTCAGCCTGAAAGGTAATACCGTCATCATTCCTGTAGATATCCTTTACATTTCCATAGGAAATCATCTCAAAACGGGTATACGAAGAGTTATTATCAAAGAAATTGCTGATAATGTATCCGCCGTCATTAGGCAGGTCTCCACTTTCAAAAGCATCAAAAAGATCCAGAATTTTAGCCATAATCTCTCCTTTCAAGAGTATTCAACAAATTTTCTATTCTGCTGTTTATCAGTATAATCCGTAAAAATCTGTTCAATAAACAACAGGGAGCCGTATAACGGTCTCCCTGTTTGTTATTATACTTTTTATTCAGCCTCTTTTCAAAGCAATTTTTCCGGTTCTTATACTTTCTACAATTTCATAATGCTTAAAAAGATCAATAAAACTGCTTACATCGTCTGTATCACCGGTAATTTCAAGGGTCCAGATATCACCGGAGGAATCGATGATCCTGGCCTGAATACTGGATACCAACTGTAAAAGCTCGGAACGGTTATGTCTGTCGGCTTTCACTTTCAATAGGGCATGTTCTCTGGAGACTATGGAATCTTCCTTGTAATCCCAGACATTGATCACATTGATCAGCTTCTGAAGCTGCTTTCTGACCTGCTCAAGAACCGTATCATCCCCGTTAACCACGATTGTAAAACGGCTCTTGCCGGGCTTATCCGTGGTTCCTACCGAAAGACTTTCAATATTGAATCCTCTCCGGGAGAAAAGACCTGAAATTCGCGTCATGACACCGGGTACATCGTCACATAGAATGGATATGGTGTGTTTCATTTTCTGCCTCCCTCTTCAACAATATCAAGAATGGAGCTGCCGTTAACCATGGGATATGTATTTTCCCCCGGCGGCACCTCACAGTCTACAATATGGACTCCCTTGTAGAGGGATTTGTCCTTCATCAGAGTATGAAGCTCATCCTGAGTACTGACACGATGTCCCGTTGCCCCCATGCTTTCAGCCATTTTCTTGTAATCCGTGAAATTACCCAGATTACTGATATCAAAACCACTCTGATAAAACTCATCCTGAAGCTGAACAATCATCCCCAGCCGGGCGTCATTCATAACAAAGCAGATGACGTTCACTCCGGTTTCCGCTGCTGTGATCATCTCCTGACAGTTCATAACAAAAGAACCGTCACCGGCTACGGCAACAACCTGTCTGTCTGAACAGGCCATTGCGGCGCCAATAGCAGCCGGCAAGGCAAAGCCCATGGTTCCCAGACCGCCGGAACTGATAAAGTTACGTCCCTCTTCAAGCTTGAACTCATGAGCCGCGAACATCTGATGCCTGCCGACATCGGTAACAACCAATGGATTTTCAAGGTAGGTCTGCATAATCTGCATGATAACCGGCTGGTTCAGAGAACTTTCGGGAACCGGAGCAACAAGAGCCCTGGAATCAATATCCCGAAGATGAGAGATCCACTCTTCACTTGCTGTTCCTTTCAGAAGAGAACTCAGCTTGGAAACTGTATTTTTAAGATCCCCTACTATGGGGAGAAGGGTTTCTACATTCTTTCCGATTTCGGCAGGATCGATATCCACATGGATGATTTTCTTGTGCCCCGGATAGGTTTCCAGATTGATGGTATGCCTGTTGCTGAACCGGGCACCCAGAGCAAGAATAACATCCGCTTCATCGATGGCCTGATTGGAAACGACTTTACCATGGTATCCGCACATACCCAGATTCAGAGGATGGTTATCGGACAGTGCTGTTTTTCCCATAAACGTATAGGTCAGAGGAATACCTGATTTCTCTACAAAATGTTTGAGTTCAGAATATGCCTCGGCAGACGCGATCCCGCCCCCGGCAATAATCAGAGGCCTCCTGGCCTGTTCCAGAAGCTTGACTGCCCGCTTGACCTGCCCGGGATGACTCTCTGAATTGGGTTTGTAC
>JAQQAM010000032.1 GCA_028532905.1 Spirochaetales bacterium | reverse complement strand
AATAGTAGAGCCAGGAGACGCTGCCCGCCGCCAGCAGCGAGGCCAGGATGGTATCCAGCAGCAGATTGATCTGCGACACCGAGACCCCGAACAACGCCGGCGCCATCAGCCGGAGAATGCGCCGCACACCCTCGTGGGCGAAGTTGGGCCAGGGCCGAGGCATCAGCCCGAGTCGTACCAGAAATGGCACCTGAAACAGCAACTGGGCGGCACCTGCGATCAGCACGCCCCAGGCCAGCGCCATGGCCGGCTCGCTCATCATCGGGGTCAGTACCAGCGCCGCCTCTTCTCCCAGTTTTCCGAAATGAATGTTTCCAGCTCCGAAATGCTCTTTTCTTCAGAAGGCAGAATACCGGGGATGGCAAAAGAGACCACTCTGGTTTCGTTTTCCATCACCTCCACGGTCTCTGTGGCAACCGTATAACTGCCGTCCAGTCTGATCTGAACGATCTGCACCAGATGCTCTCCATTGATAACCTTGGGAATGATATTTTCCTGCGGCAGATACCGCTTGCCGTCTATCCAGACATCAAAGATTCCCGGGGAGCCGGTATTTTCCAGAAGGATTTCACCAAAGGCAATATGCCGGCCGCTGAACTCCTCCATCAGTTTCAATACCATGGCATCCACTTCATCAAACACATCCAGTACGGATTCAGCCCGGCCTGTGAGCTTTTGGACGACCTGCCCCTCCTTTCGGTCAAATACGAACATGCCAAGCTCAATTCCCGGTCCATCGGCAGCCATGCTGCATTCTCCCCCTATAAAGGTATCAATATTATAGGCATCACAGAATGCAGAGTAGTCACCGGTGACATCTCCCGCCGGCGGCATAATGTCATAACGGCCCAGCATATCCAGAATCAGGTGGGTTGTGTCGTATACCGAGTAGGATATGGTTTGCAGCTGCTTATCCCGGCTGTGTACCACGGGAGCCTGCAGATAGATGCGGGGCAGTGTTTCTTGTGCCGGCAGAAAGCCCCCTGACAGGATAAGAAGTAGAATGAAGAGCAGGGTTGTTTTTTTCATTGGTAAAATCTCACTAAATGAATGTGTATAATCAATATGCACTTATTATTGCAGAAAATCGGATATTTTAGGAAAAAAAAACCAATAACTGTCTATTTTCTGATATCTCCGGTTTCTCTGAATATTCATCCGCATCAGCTGTAAAAATTCCCGCTGATTTATGTTTATATGCCCCGTTTCATGAAAATCCCTCTAAAAAAGCTTATATTTATAGACAGCACGAAACTAAATTTAGGAGTGTGATATGAAAAAATCGATTATTATAATTCTTCTGCTGGCTCTGGGCAGCTCACTTTACGCCCAATACAATCTTGATGATGTAACCGACAGCTTCCAGGTGTTTGCCGAGGAAACAGCAAAAGCCCTGCCCCTGGCAGCCAACATGGGTTTAAACTGGAATGATGCCTACAGCGGCAAGTTTCCCCATTTCGGTGTGGGACTTACAGCGGGTGCGGTATTTCTTCCGTCAGAAGCCTTTGAGGATGTTCTGGCTCTGACGGGAACAGACAATCTGGCGGGTATGGATAAGCTGGGAATTCCTCTGCCGGTCTATTCCTTTGACGGACGGCTGGGCCTCCCGGTGATTCCCCTGGATGTGGGCTTCAAATTCGGTGTTCTGAATCCCGAAATGCTGGATCTGGACGGCATGGCTATTGGATTCAAAATGATCGGAGGAGATGTGCGCTGGGGTATTCTGGAAGATAAAAGATTCCGGCCTGATGTTTCCATCGGCTTCGGCTACACCTGGCTGAACGGAGATATTACAGCCCCCATGGCAGACCAGAACATTGATATTTCCGATACAGGCGTCGGTTCCACCTTAAGCCTGAGAGATTCTGATGTGAACTACAACTGGAGCAGCAATGTGATGGATTTCAAGGCTGAGGTCAGCAAAAAGATTCTGATTCTCAACCTCCATGCCGGTGCGGGATACTCCTACGGTTTTTCCAAGGCGGGAGGTGGTCTGACTGCATCCAATGTCTATGTGGATGATACACAAATCAGTGATGACCAGATTGACCAGATCAATGCAGCCACCGGTATGTCCATCGATCCCAACGGTCTGAGTGTCCTGTCCGAAATAAACGGCGGCACCTTCCGCCTCTTCGGTGGTGTGGGATTGAACATCTTTATTCTGAAGATAGACCTGGGAGCGGTATACGGCGTGTCCACCGACACTCTGGGTCTGAGCGGTAATATCCGTATTCAGTACTAAGCCTGTTCTTTCTTAAAAACAACCGGAGTCCTCCCGGGCTTCGGTTTTATATCAAATTCTCCATTACAATACATCTACAAAATTGCAATTATATACCCGATAAGGTATAAAATGATTAACCAGTACCTATAATATACCCTTTCGGGTATATCCTCCATCAAATGCTATTCATTTATACCCGATAAGGTATATTATCACCGAAGAATTGATTCAGATTGTTAAAGAAAAGCGTTCTTCCCTGGGATTAACCCAGAAGGATCTGGCCGATCGGGCAGGAGTGTATCTTCGTTTCATCCGGGATATGGAACAGGGTAAGGAGAGTCTGAGGCTGGATAAAGTCAATCAGGTTCTTTCCCTGTTCGGGATGAAGATGATGCCGGGAAGGAGTGATCATGCTTAAACCTTTGCAGACAAATTACCGATTGATATTTGAAGAACGATTGAAAGTTCTTCCCATTAAAAAATAGAGACGGCCGGTCACGGCCGTGATGTACGGAGACGACTATGAAACAAAGAGTACTGTTACTGATAATGATTCTGACCGGGGCAACGGCACTGAGTGCTGCCCCTCTGGTCCCCTTTACCTTCGGTGCCGCTTTCCCCAACTACGAAAACAGCTATATGCTGGTGGGTACAGGGGTGTATTTCCCCATGGGGAACAATCTTGAACTGAGCCTGACCGGTGCCTTCGGAATCAGAACTGAAGATGACGGGAATGAGGTAAAAGCAAACTTCTTTTATCCCCTGAGCGGCGGCGTGAACTTCCTGTTCCCTGTAAATACCAACCTTACCTTTGTCACAGGTACTGGTTTTGCCGCCCAGATGCAGTTTGCCGATGATTTCACATTCCATATGGGTCCCTACGTGAAGGGGGGTGTCCGCTACAGGGTTCATAAGAACATGCAGCTTTCCCTGGAGCTGCAGCAGGATCTGATGTTCGGTCCTCCTCAGTGGATCAATACAACCACACAGATTAATGGCGGCATTGTCTGTAACTTCTGATTCTTAAAAACATCCCGATGCAGAAGGGATTGCAGCGGCAGCCCCCGGCGGACCCGGCGACTGGGAATGAGCCGGAAAAAGGGCCGCCGGTCAGGGGCTAATAGCGGAAAGCCCGGTCCCCCCGGCAGCCTCAGGCAGGCGGGGGGAGCTGCCCGGCCAGAGCGGATTGAGAAAACAGTCCTGCCCCATAGAAAAACCCCTCATTTTAAGTTACAAATGAGGTATGGATTCCGATACCTTTGGCTCCCGCTATCTTTCTTTTATCTATAATACGGGGATTCCCTCCCCTCTGCCCGACCAGACGGATATCCTTGATCCCTATGACGGGGATGAGGTGCGCCGGGTGGTCAGCCTTTTTTACAGCAAATACTACAGTGACAACAACAGGCGGATTTTTCTGATCGGTATCAATCCGGGACGGATAGGCTGCGGTGTGACGGGAATCAATTTTACCGATGCCGCGGCTCTGCAGGAAGACTGCGGGATCAGTTCGACTCTGCCGACGACAAGGGAGCTGTCGGCCCGTTTTATTTATGAGATGATAAGGCACTGCGGGGGGACGGATCTGTTTTTCAGCCGTTTTTTTCTCACTGCCCTGTCACCTTTAGGCTTTACCCACAACGGGAAAAACCGGAATTATTATGATACCCCGGATTTGATGAATGCCCTGCGTCCCTGGCTGATTGAGACTTTCTCCAGACAGATCGAACTGGGGGCGGACCGCCGGATAGCCTTCAGTCTGGGACAGGGAAAGAACTACAAGATTCTGCAGGAACTGAACACTGCCCACGGCTTTTTCGAAGAGATCAGACCCCTGCCCCACCCCCGCTGGGTCATGCAGTACCGCTCCCGGGAGAAGGAGAGCTTTCTGGATCTCTACAAAGAGACTCTTGAAGCGGCCTGCCATCCTGCAGAATATGACACGAAGAGAGAGGATTCCTGATGGACAGCAGACTGATTTCAACCATTCTGGCACAGAACAAACAGAGAGAGGAACTGACTCTGGCTCCCGAAGCCTGCCCCAGCAGCCGGGGGCAGCGCTTTACCCCGGAGAATACCGACGGAAGCCGGCAGGATATTCGGAGCTCCTTCACCCGGGATACAGACCGGATCATCCACTCCCTCTCCTATACCCGGTACATCGACAAGACCCAGGTGTTTTCCCTGGTGCAGAACGACAATATTACCCACAGGGTTCTTCATGTGCAGCTGGTCTCCAAAATAGCGAGGCAGATCGGACGGGCTTTGCGGCTCAATGAAGATCTGATTGAAGCCATTGCTCTGGGTCATGATCTGGGTCATGTTCCCTTCGGGCATGACGGGGAGCGCTACCTGAACCGGATCTGTCAGGATGAGAGGATCGGCAGTTTTACCCATAATGCCCAGAGTGTGCGGACCCTGCGCCAATTGGAGAATAACGGGAGGGGCCTGAACCTGACGGTGCAGGTACTGGACGGCATACTCTGTCATAACGGTGAGATGCTGGAGGATGTGTATTTGCCGGATGTCAATAAAACAGCAGATCAGTTTCTGGAAGAGTATGAGAGCTGCTTTTCCGACGGAGCAGCCGGTAAAAGCCTGCGTCCCATGACCCTGGAGGGCTGTGTGGTCAGGGTGTCCGATGTGATTGCCTATATCGGCCGGGATATTGAGGATGCCATTACCCTGGGGATGATGAGGCGGGAAGAGATTCCTTCACCAATAGCTGATCTTCTGGGAGACCGGAATGACCGGATCATCCGGAGCCTTTCCTATGATCTGATCCAGCAGAGCTATGGTAAAAAGGGCTTATGCTTTTCCGATCCCTACCGGGAGGCTCTGCAGGAGCTGATGAGCTTTAATTATAAGAAGATTTATCTGAACCCGGAGAAACAGACGGAGGACGGGAAAATCGAAAAGATGTTCCGCTACCTGTTTCAAGCCTACCTGAAGGAGCTGGTGAGCCGGGATGAATCCAGCTATGTCTACCGATGGGCCTGCCGGAAAATGAGGCCGGAATATTTGGAAACCACCTCTCCCGAACGGATGGCGGTGGACTATATTGCCAGTATGACCGACCGCTATTTCAATGAAGATTTCCGCCGGCGGGTGATTCCCCGGGAATTCGGTTTCAAAATTTTAACCGGATAGAGCTGTATTCCGGCTGCCCGCCGGGAGCTCGATGTGACTCCTGCCGCCGGACAGCAACCGGGCGCCGGCCCGGCAGCAGACCCTGAGTAAAACCTCACCCAATTGACAAATAATCAACACAGGATACACAAATGCATCTGATAGGATAAGTATCGGAGATATCCGCTATGGATACGGGAATCGAGGAAACTCAGATTCCTGAACCGGCCGTCAGCAGGGCGATCCAGGAGCTGAGGCAGATTACAGAGTCCTATTACCGGGACAAAGCGGAGCGGGAGAGATCTGAAGAGGAAAAACGGAAAAGGGAAGACAGAGCTCTCCTGCCCGACGACTATGCTGTTCAGGTTGATGTTTTTGCCTGATCAGAATTCCTTTATAACCCTGACCTGATTTCCTTTTTCATTGTATTCAGTGGAATCGAACACAGTTTCTGCCATTCTGATGCCCCGCCCGTGGGGCAGAAAATCCTGTTCCACCCTCTCTTCCACTTTGGTCATGGTATCCCTGTAATTGAAACCTTCTCCGTCATCCCGGATGGTGTAACTGACCTTTTCCGGGTCTAGCACATAATCGATTCTGACCGTCCGGTCTCTGTAGGAGGGATCACTTTGCCGTTCTCTGAGGAAGTCCAGGTAGCGCTTTTCTTTCATGGCTCTGCTTTTTTCATCAAATGAAATATTCAGGTTTCCATGTTCGATGGCATTGATAATCAGTTCCTGCAGCCCCATTTTGACCATGAGAACGGTCCCCTCGTCCAGATGTTTGCGTAATACGGCAGTGAGTCTGGTGGTGACTTCATCTATGGCGATGATATAGTTCTTTATATTCAGCTGCAGGGATTCCTGTTCAATGGATTTGATCAGCCTCTGGGCCTTCATCTTCTCCGCCCGGCAGATGTATTCCACATCTCCGTCTTCACTTTCATAGTATTCAATATGGAATTCCAGTTCTTCCGGTTCACCGGTGCGGGAGTCCTGTAAGGTGGAGTGAAAGGTGACCGATTCCTTGTCCCGGCACAGCTGCCTCAGATTCTCCTCAACAATCTGCCGGGAAATCTCATTGTTATCTGCCGACTGTCCCAGGATGACCGGAAGGGGAAGGACCAGATTATGGGAATTCAGATTAAAGTAGATCCGAGCCTTTCTGTTGAAGCTCTGGAATTTAAAATCCCGGCTGAGAGAAAAAACCGCATACTCTGTTCCCTCTGCCAGTTTTCTGTATTTCATTTCAGAACTGGAAAGTTTATTGTGTGCGGCCTGCAGTTTAAGATGAGTGGAGTTCAAGGAATCCTGGGTTTGAATATACCCCCTTAAAACGGTGGTCATAATCAGAAAGTTCATCACCGCCAGTCCCACAGACAGTCTGGAAAAGCGGTAACTGTTCAATATGAAATTATGGTTAAAGTGGAAGAAACTGATATCATCAATGGCGCTGATGGCGGCAAAAAGAGTCCCGATCACAACCAGGAGGGTATTTTTATCCCCCTTTCTGATAAACAGGGATGTGATGGAGATGATAATCAGGGTGCTGATATAAATGCCCAGCATAAAGTCCCGCAGAGAATAGAGAGGCCCCTCCTTTCCCCTGCCGATATCCCCCAGAGACTGATACCCGTATTCAGCAGAAACCTTTAGAGAGAGAAACAGATCGGGAAAGAGTATTGATATAAATGTGATGAGTAAGGCCATCCCCAGCCCGAGCTTCCCCATTATGACTGAAACGCGGGAGATGCGTCCTTCTTCATGAGTCAGGGTAGAGGCAAAGAGCATCATGGAATAGAGGAAATACACTGCCGAGAGCTGTCCCAGAAAGTGAAAAATCCGCCCCAGACGAGGCATGGCCACCCAGCCGGAGGTAATCACAAGGGCCTCAAAGAACACATAAGTGAATGCTCCCAGACTGATCAGAAATCCGGCATAATAGTTTTTGTATTTAAAACTTCTGTAGAGAAACAGATAGACAATGACAGTGGCAGCACTCAAAAAGGCACAGAGTATGGGTATCATAAGCTGTATGGCATCTGCCAGTGAATAATCCCAGTTAATCATGCCGTCTTCCAAGCTCCCGTCATCCTGTTTACCAGACTTGCCTCTGTCACGAGATTTTCATCTGATTCCTTTAATCATACCAATTCTGAAGGTCTAATTGAAAATGTTTTTTTGTTTTTTTATGCGAATTCATTTGCCAAAGCTCTAAAACCGTAGTATAAAGAACCAACAGCAAGTGTTCTAACACACTAAAACTGTTAAAAATCAGCTGATGCTGGTTGACTGAATCTGTCCTGAGTGACGGGATTCGGATCTGGAAAATAAAATGATTGCGGGGGCTCTTTGCAGGGCAGCCGGCAGCACAGGAGAATTGTATGTCAGTAGAAATAAAAGATTTCGCCATGGCTTCCGATGGTGTAGATCCCAAAACAGTACCCACCAGGAAACTCTGGACAGGGGAAGAGATTCCCGCCATCGGTATGGGAACATTCGGCAGCGACCGGTTTTCAGCAGAAGAAATTGCCAACGCCGTAGTGGGAGCCATTGAAGTGGGTTTCCGCCACATCGACTGTGCTTCTGTATACGGAAATGAAGATCTTATCGGAAAGGCTCTTAAAAAAGCCATGGACGGCGGGGTGAAACGGGAAGATCTGTGGATTACATCCAAGGTATGGAACGACAGACACGATGATGTTATCGAGTCCTGCAAGCAGTCTCTCAAAGACCTGCAGCTGGATTACCTGGACCTTTTTCTGGTTCACTGGCCCTTCCCCAACTACCATGCACCCGGTTGTGATGTGGACTCCAGAAGCCCCGATGCCAAACCCTATATTCATGAAAGCTATATGAAAACCTGGAGACAGATGGAGCAGCTTGTTGAAATGGGTCTGGTAAAACATATCGGAACTTCAAACATGACCATTCCCAAGCTGAAACTGGTTATCCGGGATGCCAAAATACAGCCGGCCTGTAACGAAATGGAACTCCACCCCCACTTCCAGCAGCCTGAGCTCTTTGACTTTGTCAGAGAAAACAATATTGTCCCCATCGGATTCTGTCCCATCGGATCTCCCACAAGACCCGACAGAGACAAAACAGAAAACGATACTGTTGATATTGAAGATCCCGTTGTCAAGAAGATTGCCGCCCGTCTGGGTGCCCACCCTGCGGTTGTCTGCCTGAAATGGGCTGTTCAGAGAGGCCAGGTTCCCATCCCCTTCTCTGTTCACAGAAATGAGTATCTCAGTAATATCAAACTCACTGTTGAGAATCCATTGACTGATGAAGAGATGGACGAACTGTCCAAAATCGACAAGAACTGCCGCCTGATCAAGGGCCAGGTATTCCTGTGGAAAGACGGTCAGACCTGGGAAGATCTCTGGGACCTGAACGGGGAAATAACCCCTCCGTAAGTACCGGTTAAAAGAATGCTTCATTCTTAAACAGAATGGCAGACTTTTTTCATAAAACTCCTTTATGCTGCTGAAGTTTAGTCTGCTAAGGCGGCACCCCCCTTAAAAAGGGGAAAACATTTCATTATGTTTGAATCCCGCATTCTCTGATCAGGAGTGCGGGATTTTTTTTCATCTTGAGTACATTCTGTCCCTGCCCTATACTCAGTACAGGATTATGCAGAACAGGATTATGTATGATATGAACAGAGAACCAGCCGGACCAATGCAAATACGGGTTGCCCGTTTTTTTCACCTTGGGGCAATTATAATAAGACGTTTCTTCAGTGATTCCTGTTTCCCCAGGGCCGCAGGACTGGCCTACTCCACTCTTATGTCCTCTGTGCCCCTGCTGGCTGTGCTGATCGGTTTCGGCGGCCCTTTTATGGCCGAAGAGCGTGTTCAGTCTTTTCTGGCCTCCACCATGCTGCCGGCGATGCAGGAACCCATTATGGAGGCGGTACTGGAACTGGTGGAGAACGGGACCCGCCTGGGTATACTGGGGCTCCCTGTCTTTCTGGTGGCCGTTATTATTCTTCTGAACAACATAGAGATGAACCTGAACCATATTTTCCGGGTGAGCATGGAGCGCCGGGGGCTGAAATGGATTACCACTCATCTGGGAGTGGTTCTTTTTGCGGGTCTTTTTGTGGGTTCCAGCCTGACTCTCACCGGCGATATGCTGGAGCAGATTCTGAAGAGTCTAGGATACACAAGGGTGTTTATTCTCTTTGAAAAACAGCTGGCCCCCTTCCTCTTTATTTTCCTGGGACAGTTTATCCTGCTGACCATCATACCCAGACGGAAAGTCCACCCGGGCAGCGCTCTCATAGCCGCTCTGACAGGGACGGTGCTCTGGGAACTGTCTAAAAAGGTTTTCGCCGTATGGGCAACCCGGACGGTCAGGATGTCTTTGATTTACGGTTCCTTCTTCATTATTCCTTTAATGCTGATCTGGCTGATTATCATCTGGATCATCATACTTCTTATGGCAGAGTTCACCTTTGTCCACCAGAACCGCCGCTTTTATGATGAAAAAAACCGGTTAAAACAGTCTCCCGGCGATCAGCTTCTCTACTGTCTGCGTCTGTTTTCCCTGATTCATCAGGCCTATGCAAAGGGAGAACCGGCTCCTTCTGCTGATGATCTGGCAGAGACATTGCTACTACCCGAAACCCTTGTGGAAGAGCTTTTAACACCCCTTCTGGAGAAGGGACTGATTCTCAAAGTGGTGAAAAAGAGAAAGGATTATGCCTTTGTTCCCGGTGAGGCGCCAAAAGGACAATCGGCGGCGGAGCTGATGGAAGTCCTGATCAATGCGGACAATCCCGGTTTTGAATTGAGCCATGATCCCCTTTTAAAGCCTCTGCTCAAAGACATCAAAAACGCATTGAATGAGAAGAGTATGGCCGACTATCTGGATGCCCATGACTGAGAATCCTCCTGTCAGCCGCAAAAGAAAAAAAGAGTGCGGTGCCTTCTTCACCCCCTACCCGATAGCCTCGGATATGATCAGAATCCACGGGATACACAGAAAATGGTCAAAGGGGGCATCGGTTCTGGACCCCACAGCCGGAGACGGCAGCCTGCTGGAAGCCCTGATCCGCTGCTGCCGGGACGATGATATCCCGGTGACGCCCTCCATGATCAGCCGTCTGAAGGGGTATGAGAAAGAAGAGGACTTTATTCAGGGTTTTCCCAAACGGATACAACAGCGTTACGGACTGGCGCTGCCCAATGATGTCCTGGAGTGCCGGGATTTTCTCAAAGTACCGCCCTCCTCTTATGATATTCTATTCGGAAATCCCCCCTGGCTGAACTTCACTGACGTCAGAGAGGATGAGAAAGAGGAAGTAAAGGAATACTTTGTCCGCTACGGACTGACAGGGGGAGGCCGGGGAATTCTCCTGGGGGGCTCCCGCATAGATCTGGCCGCCCTGATGATCCAGAAAGGAGTTCAGGATCACCTGACTCCCGGAGGGTCTGCCTATTTCTTTATTCCCCTCTCCCTGATGCTCAATGAGGGAGCCCATAATGTCTTCCGCCGGGGCAGGATTTCTTCCGGAACCCATAAAAACACCACTGTGGACAGGTTCTGCTTCACAGAAATAAGGGATTTTGGGGAACAGGAGATCTTTACCGGTGTGCAGACAAGAAGCGGTTTCATCGCTCTTAAAAAATCCTCAGATCCCGTCTATCCATTACCCTATTACACCCTGGCCGGATCTCTTTCCTCCATCAGCTGGCACAGAGAGGAAGCCCGGCCGGTGGGGAAGGAAGGGACCGCCTTTGCTGTGAGTCAGGATCATCCACCTAACCCTGTCACCATTCAGAAAGCCTCCAGACCCCGTCAGGGCATCAATACAGGAGGCCGGAATTCTCTTTTTATCTTTGACCGCTGTGAGGAGGCGGGACAGGGTTTATGGAATCTGGAGAACAGGGAGATTAGCGCCCGGCTCCCGGGAGAACTGATCTACCCCCTTGTCAACAGGCTGCAGTTCAGAGGTGAAGAGAATCCTGTGAAATATATTTTTCTTCCCTACAACAGCCTCACAGGGCGTCCTCTGAATCCTGAGGAATTGAAAGAGTATCCTGCCGCCCGGGACTACCTTGAGCATCACAAAAACAGTCTGGAAACCCGAAAGGGGACTCTTATTGGAAATGCCATAAACAAGGGGCTGTACTGGAGTCTGCTGGGAGTAGGCCCCTACAGCTTCTCTCCCTGGAAAATCGTATGGGAAGCCTACGGGAAACATGAGTTTGCCCCCCGGATTTTCGGCAAGGTCTCTGCCGCCGGAGGTCTGAAGCCCTGGATACCCAATCAGGCTCTGCAGGCATCCTGTTCTTTTGAGAGTCAGGATGAGGCGGAACAGGTTCTGGAAGGACTCAAACAGCCGGCCATAGAAGGGGCTTTAAAAAAACACCGGATGGAAGGCACCTGCAACTGGGCTCAGCCGGGACGGATCAGACATTTTCTGAAAGAAATTTAAAACTTTATGGAGACAGCTCTCGGAGACAGTTCCCCGAGACAGCTCCCGCATCAGTAGCTGTATTTGATGCGTCCTCCCACTTCAATGGATGAGGTGTTCTGAATGCTGGTGGAGGTGTTAAAGGCTTCACTGTAGATGGAGAAGGTCCAGTGTTCGGGAAAGTGATACCCTCCGCTGATGGAGTACTGGGACAGACTGATATCTTCTAAAGAGCGGACAAAAATAAAGTCAAAGTTCATTTCAATAATAAAGCGTTTAAAGAAAGTACTCTCGGGCATGAGGTAACGAAACAGGGCATCCGAGAAATACAGTCCTGCCAGAAAAATAGTTGTGTTCACTGTGTCACTGTCAGCCACATCATCTTCGTCTAAATCTTCCTTGATACCAAGAAAACCTGCCCCTGCCTTGATTCCCAGTATCAGACGGCTCTCCATTGTTTCTGCAAAGAACCCTCTGTAATGCATGGTGATGTCAAACATCCTTTCCATCATATCCACATTATCCGGATTGTAGGCAATATCCTTATAACGAAGCCCGATGCCGATATTTCTCTCATTTTCAACCAGAAAAAACTGGGATTCGGCAGATATTCTGTAAAAGGGGTTAGTCAGGAACTCTTCTTCCGTTTTCAGGACTTCCACACCCGAAAGATAGACAGGTTCTGTCATGCCATAGGCGCCCCCCAGCTCAAAGGAAAAGGCGTTGCGCATGACAGCCGGATTCTGCCGCTGGGAATCACTGAGCATTTCCTGGGCAAAGTCGGGAGTAATGATCTCTTCTTCCGGCCTGGTAAATTCAGTAAAATCCGGAATTTCCGGATTGGTCTCGCCGATTTCTCCCTGTTCTTCCAGAAGAAGAAGATCCTCTACTGACTGCCGGAGATCCGCAAGCTCTCTGTCATCCGGATCGAGGGCTAGAGCCGCATTCAGATGATTCAGTGCCAGATTGTAATTGCCCTCTGCAATCTCCTCAAGAGCCAGGGCTTTTAATGTGTCTTTCTGATACTCCTGCTCCAGAAAATCATAATCCTGGGAAGGCTGAACCGTCTGTGCCGCTGCAGAAAAAGCGCTTATGAGAATCAGAGAGGCAGTGAGCACTGTCAGACGGCAGGCGGAATAGTTCAGCTTCCCACCCCCACAGGCGATGCGGTATATCTGTTCCAGAGTTCCGATGCGGGAAAATCAGGATACAGGAGAGACCAGTTCCCCCTTACGGTGGGAGTCTCCAGAACCTCCCGCAGCTCTTTGATAAAGCGCTCACGGGGAATGTTAACAGCCCCCATGGTTCCCAGATGGGGTGTGGGCTGCTGACAGTCAATAAAGGCGAAGTTCTTGTCATCCAAGTAGGAACTGAGGGCAATGAGAGCGGTCTTAGAGCTGTTGGGAACCCGGGCAAACATGGACTCACCGAAAAAAGCCCGTCCCAGAGAAAGGCCGTAGAGTCCTCCTGCCAGGGTGTCTCCCTCCCAGACCTCCACGGAGTGGGCAAAACCCAGATCATGGAGCCGCCCGTAGGCTTCAATCATTTCCCCCGAGATCCATGTACCGTCCTGGTCTTTCCGGGGGGCCTTCCCGCAGGATGCCATAACCTCCCGGAATGATTTATCCACAGTGACTGTAAAGCGGCGGCTTTTAAGAACCTTCTTCATGGTAGATCCGATATGAAGATTGTCCGGATAGAGAACAAACCGGGGGTCCAGACTCCACCAGAGGATATCCTCCCCTTCATTGAACCAGGGAAAGATTCCCTGGGCATAGGCCGAAATAAGGAGTCCCGGGGAGAGGTTTCCTCCGGCAGCGATGATATCGTCATCCCAGCTTCCGGGATCCGGAAAATGATAGTAGTCGTCATATTCAAGCCAGGGGAAATCCTCATCCCTCACGAATCGGACACCTCGATATGGACATCGCCGTCTTTCAGCCGGGCCACGGCCTTCCCGCCGCGGCTCAGACTGCCGAAGAGGACCTGGTCGATAAAGAATGTTTTGATCTTCTCATCCACCAGACGGGCAATATTCCGGGCTCCGTATTCATGGGAGTAGCCCTCACGGGCGAGCCAGGAGACACACTCGTCTGTGACCTCAAGATCAACGCCCTTGGCTTCCAGCTGTTTTTTAAAGGCGGCAATCTCTTTTCTCACGATGGATTCCACCACATCATCAGGCAGGTTGGCAAAGGTGATGATTTTATCCAGACGGTTTCTGAACTCGGGAGTGAAGATTCTGTTCACCTCATCTCCCACAGCCTGGGCTGTCAGAACCCTGTCACCGAAGCCGATCTGGCTCTTGCCGATGTCCCGGGCTCCCGCATTGGATGTCATGATTATCACAGCATGGCGGAAATCGGCTTTGCGTCCCATATTGTCTGTGATCGTGGCATAATCCATCATCTGCAGAAGAATGTTGTACACATCCTGATGGGCTTTCTCAATCTCATCCAGCAGAAGGACGGCATGGGGATTCTTTCTGATGGTATCCGTGAGGAGTCCTCCCTCTTCATACCCCACATAGCCGGGGGGCGACCCGATGAGCCGGGAGACAGTGTGTTTCTCCTGGTACTCACTCATGTCTATTCGATGGAGAGAAACACCCAACTCATCTGCCAGGAGCCGGGCCAGCTCTGTTTTCCCCACTCCCGTGGGACCCACAAACAGAAAGGAGGCTACCGGTTTGTTTTCCTGACGGAATCCCGCACGGGAACGGCGGATGGCCATGGTTACCGCGTCCACAGCTTCATCCTGCCCGTAGAGGTTCTGTTTCAGGGAACTGTCCAGGTGTTTGAGTTTGTCTGTTTCATTGGCAGATACGGATTTTTCCGGTATCCGGGCGATGGAGGCCACAACCTTCTCAATATCCTTGTCGGTGACCTCCGGAAAAACATCATCCCCCAGCCCCTCTTTCTCTTTTTGAAGAGCCTTCCAGGCTCCGGATTCATCGATGAGGTCAATGGCTTTGTCCGGAAGATGCTTCTCATTGATATACTGATCCGACAGGCGTACAGCCGAATCCAGTGACTCTTCTGTAAACAGCACACCATGGTGTTCTTCGTACACCTTCTGCAGGCCTTTGAGGATCTCCAGCGTCTCGTCTACTGTGGTTTCCGGAATATCCACTTTCTGAAAACGTCTGGCCAGGGCATGATCCTTTTCAAAGTATTTCTTGAACTCTTCGTAGGTGGTGCTGCCGATACAGCGGAGCTGTCCCTTGGCGAGAGCCGGTTTCAGCAGATTACCTGCGTCCATACTGCCCCCCGAGACAGATCCGGCTCCGATAATCGTATGAATTTCATCAATAAAGAGGATGGTTTTTTCTTTTTTCTCCAGGTCTCTGAGAACCCGTTTCATTCTCTCTTCAAAGTCTCCTCGGAACCTGGTTCCCGCCAGAAGGCTGCCCATATCCAGAGAATAGATTCGGAAGCCCTTCAAAAAAGAGGGGACTTCATCATTGATGATTCTTAAGGCCAAACCTTCTGTTATGGCGGTTTTTCCCACTCCCGGTTCCCCCACATGGACGGGATTGTTCTTCAGGCGTCTGGAAAGGATCTGTATGGTTCTCTCCAGGATGGCTTCTCTTCCGATAAGAGGTTCCAGTTTCCCCTCTTCCGCCAGGCGGGTCAGGTCGGTGGTGTACTGGTCCAGGGCGGACTTTTTCCTCCGTCCCTGCCGGTGGCCGCCTCCGCTTTCTGTTTCCGTCTCATCCCCGGGGATATCCTCATACTCTTCGCCGGAGATCTCCCTGTCATCAGATTCTTCAAATTCCTTGAGTTCTTCGGGGGGATGGGACACGATTTCCAGGAGGGTCAGGCGGTTGACCCCCGACTTTTTCATATAGTAAGCCGCGAAGCTCTGGGGTTCATCCAGAATGGCGATGAGAATATCTCCCACATGGATGGTCTCCTTCCCGGCCGAGCTCATCTGAAGCATGGTCCGCTCGATAACATTCTGGAGGCCTTCGGTCTGCAGGGGCTCTACAGCGGGAAGAGTCTCCATATGTTTTTTGAAGTATTCTTCCAGATCTTCAAGAATCAGATCCGGATCTCCCCCGCTTGACTCCAGCATTGTCCGGGGCACGTCAAAATCCAGAGTGGCAAACAAAAGATGTTCGGGAGTGAAGTATTCGTGTTTTCTGTGTTTCGCTTCGTGATAGGCCGCATTGACGATAACCTGAAGCTCCTGACTGATATCCATACTCAGGCCTTCTCCATTACACACTTGAGAGGGAATTCCCTCATTTTCGCCAGATCTTTTACCTGATTCACCTTGGTGGCGGCAATATCATAGGGATACAGCCCTACAACGCCCCGCCCCTTCTGGTGCACGTCCATCATAATACGGGTTGCATCCACGGGTTGTTTATGAAAAATACCCACCAGTACTTCAACCACAAAATCCTGGGTTGTATAGTCATCATTCAGAAGAAGAACTCTGAACAGATCAGGCTCTTTGAGCCCGTCCTCCACCTGATCCAATATGTCACTGTCAAAATGTTCTGCCATGCCTTAAATGTACAGATTTTTTTGCCTGCAATCAATGTTTTTATGTCCCCGGGACTCTCCTTTTTAGATTCTTTCTATGACATGATTTACTTTTAAGTATTGCGGTACTATACTGAAATTGATGTGACAAGGATTTGACGGTATTGTATTACAGGTAATATCATTTGAATGACTATAGGAGTTTTGACATGAGAAATATCAAGAAGCAGTTATTTAATTTCAGACATCTAAGCCTCCCTGCTGTGATGTTCCTGCTTGTCATGAATCTGTTCGGGGCTGACGGTTTTTATGAAAACTACTCAGACAGCGAACGCCTGGTAATTGCGGGAGCCTATCTGGCCGTATCCGAACAGTATGGGGAGATTGGCGAGAAAGACAAGGCCCAAGCCTACAGAGATATGGCGGAACTGATCTTTCCCGGAATAGAAACTCAGGAAATTGAAAGCCCGGCCGCACTGACACCGGCGGAAGCGGAGCAGGTTCAGACCGCAGCCCCCGCCCGGCCCGGCGGCAAGGAACCCGCCGCCGTCAACTACTTTCTGTCAAAAATGCTGCGGGCTGTATTCAGTGAAAATGCAGGGGATATTGACTCCCTCCTTTCCACTAGAATCTACCTTCCCGGTTATGATCAGGGTGTAAAAAAAGCGGAAGCCATGGAATATGTACAGTACGCCTTTGATACATATGAACTGGACAGGATGAATCCCGGGATGATTTATGATCTGAAAAGAGTCTACATCAAGCCCGAAGGAAGTTCCTGGATCGGCGGGATAGACCTCACCCCTGAAGGGCAGTCCCTGTTTGAAAAAGAGACAGGTTTAAAAGGGTCCAGACATCTGTTTTACTTCAGAGAATTCAGAGAAGGCTGGAGACTGATCGCCATCAATGCGGTTACTGTGGATAATCCGGAAGATTTTTAATAAAAACGGGCGGTTAACACAGAGAGAACCGCCTGTAGTACAGGTTTAACAGGAAGGGTCAGCTGTGATGATTCAGTCTGGCTTTCAGCCATTGCAGGGGGTGCTTGAAGGGCCCCCTTATTTTTTGCACATAGCCGCAGTCCGGTGGTAGTGCCGGAGAGAAGAGAGCTGTCAACAGAGTGATTTTCTGACACTCTTTACAGGCATTGAAACGGTTCACATAAACCCGGCACCGTTTTGTTTCGGTATCCAGAAAGGGGCATGGCTTATCAAAATCGATAACCAGCGTTCCATTAGGAAGAAAGTGCTTCTCATAGCAGCATTTGCCGCATCCATGGCAAATTTTCTCCCAGCGTTCATCCTGTCGTTTAAAAAAATCAGTACTCAAGTGGCGCGTAATATCCCATTTCTTCTCGTCCGCTTTTACGGACAAAATTCACTTCCAGAGAGAGGGGTATATAGGCTCTGCCGAAATCGGTATACGCCAGAGAATCAAAACTCAGAGTATAAAAGCCGTTCACTTCCTCCCTGACCTGTTCCAGAAGGGGAAGAATACCCCGGGGCTGGAACAGATACTGGCTGGAGCCCCCTGTTTCTCTGGCAATATAATCCAGCTCCTCATTGCTCCGGTCGGGTTCCAGATAAACTGGATAAAAACGGATTCCGTTGTTTTTCATATACTGAGCCATATCCTGCAGGCCGTAGCGGATAAAGGTATCGGGATGGATAGTACCGTCGGTCAAAAATACCATGGCCTTTCTTCTGCGGCCGGGAAGCAGGTGAGACGCTCCCAGACGGAGAGCCGAAGCCACGTCGCTTTCCCGGCTCCACCCGTTCATCATCCTCTCCAGGGCATCTATGGTGTTATCGCCCGGTTCAGCGATCAGCTGGGGGGCATCCATGGCACCGATCAGATAGCGTTCATCCCCGGCATTGAGGTTTCTGAACAGATCCCTCACACCATCCCGGATGATCTCATCCTTCTCCCGGAGCCTGACATTCTTGTCCACCACCACCGAGAGAGCCAGATCACGGCTGTTGTAGCCGCTGTAACTGAGTTCAAAATTTTCTATATTCCGGTCTTTTTCCCGGATAAAGAAGTTGAGTTTATCCAGTCCCACCACCGGTTTGCCCCAGCGGTCTTCCACGGTAAAATCCACATGGACCCGGGGAAATTCATCTGTGACAATCCGGTTGATTCGCAGAAAGAGTCCGGCATAAAGGGTTGAAATATCAGTCATAACTGAAACTGAGTTCTTGTCAAAGTCAGCCGAAATAATATTGCCGTTCTCATCCTGACAGATACTGAGGACCCGTTTTCCCTTTCCTCCCAGATCGGAAGAGACCGACAGGACATCATCTTCAAGGTCATACACCATGATCTGTCCCGAATCGGCAATCAGCAGGGTGCTGTCTGTTGTAAAAAGAAGTCCTTCGGGAGAATCCAGTCCTTCCCGGACAAGTGTTTTTACAAAGTTACCGCTTTCATCAAAAACCTCGATCCGTCCTGTTTTAGAATCGGCGGCATAGACGAATCCATTCCGGACGGCAATGCCGCTGGGTCCCCTCATACCGCTGAAATCGGAACGGCGGCTGCCGAAGCTCAGAATAAATTCACCCTCCAGGTTGAATTTACTGATTCTCCTGTTACCCCACTCGGACACATAGATATAACCGTCATCGGAAACAGCCAGATACTGGGGACCCAGAAGATCTCCCTCTCCCGTGCCTGTACGTCCTATGGTGTTGATTCTGAAACCGTCCAGGCTGCAGACAGAGATCCGGTCTGCCCCGTATTCGGAGATAAGAAGATTTCCGTCGGGAAGAAAATCGATATCCCAGGGGCGGTCAAAACCGAGCATTCCTCCCGCCGGGACATGATGAATCCGCCCGGCTGTGGTGATTCTGATAAGGTTTCCATTGGTATAAGACAGAAGATAAAAACTTCCGTCTCTCTGAGGTGAGGCGGTAACCGAAACAGGCCGGTCATAGTAGTTGACCCCCGCCTGCTCCCGGGGTATCTCAAAAAGTTCAACCAGACGGCCGTCGGATTTCAGCTCCCGGGCCAGGCCTCTGCGGTCAGTGATGATTTCTACAAAGCTTAAGAGGGTGGAACCGGCTTTCCCTGAAGAGATAAGGTTGTCCCACTCATTCAGAGCGGCCTCTTCAAATCCGGACTGATAATAGCTGCGTCCCAGCCAGAATCTGGTCAGGTCATTGTCCGCATCCAGGGCAAGAGATTTCTCCAGGGAGAGAACCGCCTTATTATACAGTCCCTGATGATAGGCTACGACACCCCAGCGGAGTTCCTCGGCAGCCCGGATGGCCACTGAATCGGAAATCTCGTTCTGCTGGGCACTGATGGGGAGAGACACAAATAGAATCAGCAGAACCGTCAGTACATACTCTCTAAAATTTATCATACTTTTCAATCAGTTGAAGGTGTTCCCGGCACACAGCCTTGTCTGCACCGGCCTTCTCAGCTCTGTCAAGATATTCCCTGGCTTCCTCCATCCGTCCGCAGCGGAACAGAGCCCAGGCCATGGAATCCATATAATTCCCGTTGTCCGGCTGCAGGGAGAGTGCCTTCTGACAGTACTCCAGAGCCTTGTCGGGATTGATCCCCTCTTCAGCCATAATATAGCCCAGAGAGTTAAGTGTATTGGCGTTATCCGGGTCCATTTCCAGGGACCGGCTGAGATAATCGATGCTCTCGGCCACCTTGTTCTGATTCCACAGAGAATATCCCAGAGAGCTGAAAATCTGACAGGATTCAAAACCGTCTTCCAGTATTTTCATCAGCTGCTTCTCTGCTCCCATATAGTTACGGGTCTTGTTGTAGACATAACTGAGAACCATACGGGACTGATAGATTCTGATCAGAGATGTATCACGCTCGGCGGCTTTTTCCAGATAGAATACGGCGGCATTGTACTCTTCGAGCCTGGTGTAGCACAGGCCCATCAGATAGGCCAGTTCCGGATCTTCTACCGGATCGATATCTTCCGATAACAGGGCATCCAGAGCGTCCTGATAGAGACCGTTGTTGTAAAGATTCAGCCCGTCTTCCCTGAAAGTCATCCGCAGCAGATCCCTTCTTTTTCCGGGATTGTACCGATATGGGGGACCACCGCGGGAGCCAGACGTATAGCGGAGATGGAGACATGTCCGGAGTGTACAGCCAGTACATCGCTGCCGTCGCTTTCATCCGAGGCGATCAGATTTCCCTTCAGCATACAGTATGCCGTATCCGGTTCTCTGGGCGCCTGAAACTGGACAATTTCATCTCTGTAGGTTCTGACAGCGGGCCAGCACCATTTCATTTCGGTATTCATATCCATGGTTTCAGGAAAGTTCATATTCAGAAAACAACTGTCGTCCCAGAGGGATACCAGATTTTCCAGTCTGTCCATAAGATATTCTGAGATCAGATCGAAATGGAAGGGTCCCTTGAACTGATTTAAAGACAAAGCGATGGAAGGAACACCCTTTAAAGCGCCCTGTCTGGCAGCCGCAGCTGTGCCGGAATAGAGTATGTCCGTCCCCAGATTGGGACCGATATTGATCCCCGAAAGGATCAGATCAAAGTCCTTGTCCAGGAAATTGCTGTAGCCGTACACCACACAGTCCACGGGTGTGCCGGAACAGCTGTAGATCTGATTATCCAGCTTAACAATTTTTACGGGATCCCGGAGGGTGATAGACTGTGAAAAACCGCTCCGGTCTCCGTCGGGAGCCATGAGCCATACATCATGTTTGGATGACAGCACCTTCCTGAGGCTCTGGATTCCGGGACTCTGTATCCCGTCATCGTTTGTTATTAGTATTTTCATTTTAAATTACTCTTTATCCTGCAGTGCTTTAAGACCCGAAACGGGTGTACAGATGAAATAGTCCGCCTTGAATCCGAAAATTCTGTCGTACTCTTCAAGATGCTCATCGTACAATGGAATATTATTATCATTTATCAGGTTAATTGTACAGCCGCCGAATCCGTTGCCCACCATGCGGGAGCCCATGACCCCATGGGTTTCATAGGCCCGTTTCACAAGCCAGTCCAGTTCGGGACAGGAGATTTCAAGCATGTCTCTCAGGCTTTCATGAGAACGGTACATCAGCTTTCCTGCTGTGGTGAGGTCTCCGGTTTCCAGGGCATGTTTCAGCTCCCGGACTCTCAGATTCTCTTCAATGATATGGATAGCCCGGCGCCTTATATGTTCGGGGATCTGTTCCAGTTCACTCCGAATATCCTGTACCGTCACATCCCTTAAGGTGATATGACGCCCAGTTTTCCCCAGGTACTCCTTGCAGGTATCAAAATCATGCTTCAGATCATCCAGTTCACCATAGCCGCTGCCGTTGGGCACATTGGAATCGGTAACCAGCATGACGATGGGTTTGAAATCCATATTGATGTAGGAGATATCCATTGTTTTGGTATCGATAAGCAGAGCATGATCCTCTTTTCCGAAATAGGAGACTGCACAGGCGGCGAGTCCCGGATCTTTCTGCATAAACTTCATTTCTGCCAGCCGGGCTGACTCCACCAGCTGAATATCGGAAATTTCAAAATTGTAGAGCTGTTTCAATGCCGAAACCAAAGCCATGGTCATGGCTGATGATGATCCCAGCCCGACCTGTTCGGGAATATCACTTTGAATTGCTATATCCAGACCTTTAACGGGGCAGCCCAGCTGCAGAAGGACCGCCACAGCCCCTTTGACGTAGTTGGCCCAGCGGTCTTCTCTCTTGTATTTCAACCCGGAGAGGGAGGATTTCTTTCTTTCGTCATAATTGGCAGAATAAACCCGTACTGAATTATCCTCTCTTTTTGAGATTGAGACTTCAGTAAACCTGTTTACTGCTACAGCAAGAACGAGACCTTCAAAGTACTCCGTGTGTTCCCCCATAAGATTCAATTTTCCGGGAGTACGGACCGAAACATCCGCATTTCTGCCGTAAATTTTCTTATGAAGGGTATGCAAATCTTCCATGTTCAGCCTTGATTTATGATGTTAAAACCCACTTTTATAGTAAGTCATGTTCACCAATAATTCAATAAAAAAACCGGAATCAGGATTGTCCTTCCCTCTTCCGGTTCTCCTTTGGCTATGATGATATATCCAGTTCTGAACCTGATCAGGAACTGTACTGATCCGTACCTGCTGCCCTGAGAATCTCTCCGTAGTAGATAACATGGTAGTCTTTTTTCGGGTAGTTTTTATCCAGTGACGGGTCTATAAAGGACTCGGGCTTCATAACATCCCGGAAGATGGTTCTGCATTCCAGAATCAGCTCTGCCTCATCAAAAGCCGGAGCGCCCACTGCTGATGAAGGACAGGCCGTGAGACCGGCTTCTGCGATCTTGTCCGTATCCCGTCCTGATCGGGAGCCCATGAGATTCATGGCCGGCTTCAAAGATTCAGGGAGAACAGAGAGGGTCCAGTCCGGATATTTTTCAATAAATCGGTAGGTGTGCCGGTGGGGTCTGACCACCACCTGGGCAAAGGGTTTATGCCACATGACACCCACACTGCCCCAGGCCACTGTCATGGCGTTGTAATCCCCTTTTTCAAAGTCTCCTGCACACAAAAGGAGCCAGCGGTCGCCCCACAGGGGAACGGGATTCATATTCAGGTTCTTAATATCAATGGTCTGTCTGTTCATTTTCTATTCCTTGTAGGTTCCAGTGTTCTGAAGCTGCCGGTTTACAGGGGGCAGTTCCTGTCCAGTTTTCTGTGGGTGAACTTTTTGTCTCCCGAAGAGAAGGAGGCCACAGTCTGCCCTTTGCCCAGAAGTTTATATTTGTAGATCATAAGCCCTTCCATCCCCACAGGGCCCCGGGCATGGATTTTACTGGTACTGATACCAATTTCCGCACCGAATCCGTAACGGAAACCGTCACTGAACCGGGTGGAGCAGTTCCAGAATACAGATGAGGCATCCACTTTGGCCATAAAGGCGGAGGCGGTGTTCTCATCTTCGGTGAGAATGGCATCGGTATGACCTGATCCGTAGCGGTTGATATGGTCTA
Organism: Spirochaetales bacterium; assembly: GCA_028532905.1. GTDB lineage: Bacteria > Spirochaetota > Spirochaetia > DSM-2461 > DSM-2461 > Oceanispirochaeta. Next base: position 2,645 of record JAQQAM010000032.1, on the reverse strand, counting down.
CAGCATCCGCCAGACCCTCTACAATCCTGACAGAGAGTTTATAGTCCACATATTCTGTGGCCCAGTCTTCATCAGAAGCTGGTGCTATATCAATGATGCGGCATGTCTCTTCACAGCCGCAGAGTTCCACACCCGCAGCATCCAGTGCCCTTTTGAGAGAAGGCAGCACAGCGGCGGCCCTGTTTTTATGCACCAGAAGGGTTTCCACTGTATTACAGGCGGCGACATATTGGGTTTTGGAATCGATAACAATGGGATTTATCTTATCCAAATCCGCATCTTCATGGATATAGATATGGCAGATCCCGTCTGAGTGGCCCAGTACGGGAATACTGGAGTGTTCCATTATGTACTTTACAAATGAGTTGGACCCTCTGGGTATGAGCAGATCAATATACTCGTTTAGAGTGAACATCTCATTCACATCCGCCCTTGTTTCCACAAGCTGAATCCAGCCGGCGGGGATGCCGGCGTGCTCTGTGGCTTCTGCGATAATGGAAGAGAGGATTCTGTTTGTACCCGAGGCCTCAGAGCCCCCTTTCAGAAGGACGGCATTTCCGCTTTTCAGGCAGAGGGATGAGATCTGCACCAGAGCATCGGGACGGGACTCGAAGATAATGCCCGTAACACCGATGGGACAGCTGATCCGGTACAGATCGAGACCGGGCTCCAGCTCTGTGGCCATTTTACATTCCCCCACAGGATCATCCATATGGATAAGGCTTCTGATACCTTCAATAACCTGAGAGATTTTATCAGAATCGAATTTAAGTCTTTTCAGAAGAGGACCGGGAAGGTTTTCACTCACACTCCGCTCATAATCATCATTATTGATGCGGATGATGTCGTCTGTGCGAGCCTCCAGAGCGGCGGCCATGGCCTCAAGAGCCCTGTTTCGTGTGTCAGATGATGTTGTTGCCAGAGAAAAGGATGCTTTCCGGGCTTCCTGAGCCCTTTCCACGATAGTCATGAAATACTCCCCGTTTTTAGTAAAATGAAATCATATTACTTTTAGACGGTTTACCATAATACAGGGGATATTTCAATGCGGACCCGGAGAATCCGGGTCCTGATCAGTATGTTAAGACGGGGAATGATCCTTTCCCAGAACCATAATCAGCTCCTTATGGTCATAGAGAAAAAGGAAGTCCTCCAGCAGGATATACCGGCTGACCCTGTCCATGTTTCTCATAACCAGATCTTCGTACTCCAGTCCGGGACCGGCCATCATGGTGGACATAAGGGGACCGGTACTCCAGGAGAAATCTTCAAGCTGCAGGTTTCCCCGGAAGGTATTCACTCCCCCGGAACCGAAAAGAAAGTACCCGCCCTGCTCTTCTGTTCTGATTTCAAGAAAGACCGGGGTTTCCGGATTCACCTCATGATTTTCTGGATTAAGCATGTTCCTCAAAAGCCAGCGGCCTTCCGGTACCCGGGGATCCAGTTTCTCTGCGGCAGGAGGAAGCTGCTCCTCTTCTCCCGATACAGGCCGGATAGCCGGAACACCGTCTCGTCTCACAAGGGGATAAGACACGGGACTGGGTTCGGGATAGCCTTCTGTATGGGAATACAGGACAAGCTGGTCTCCATCGATTTCCCAGCGGTCACCGGTCATGGAGAAAATATTAATATACAGAAGAGAGCCGTCTTCAGCCAGAAAATAACCGTCTTTGCCGTAACAGCCTTCTGCAGGCATCCCGCAGATAGGACTGGTCCAGAGAGTGTTGGCCAGTTCTTCTTCCGAAAAAGTTTCAAAATCCGTACTCAGACAGGAGCTGAGCATTATTGCTGTGATTAGTATCACGCCTGTGATAGATGCTTTTATTTTCATGATTACAGCATAATGCAGTGAAGAGTGAATCACTATAGACCATTTGTATAGATTGTATGAAGATGAAGATAATCAGTCTTCAGGGGGGCTGCCGTCCGGCTGAGAAAGAGAATCCTCCCCGTCAGTAAAAGGGGCCAGTGTCTTCAGACGGAATCCCATGACATAGGTTCCGATCAGTCCGACTAGGATGACGGCAATTCTGAAATGCAGGGAATCCACTCTGTAGACAGAAAAAGCGATCATGGACCACATTAAAGTGATGCTCCCTATTTTGCTTCTGAGAGTCATACCCTTATGCTTCATATAACGGTGGATGTATTTTCCGAATATTCTGTTTTTCAGGAGCTTTCTGTAAAGACTGTCTGAGCTTCTCAGAAGGAGACCGGCGGCCAGCAGAACAAAGGGGGTTGTGGGAAGGCCGGGAAGGAGAATACCGATTCCTCCCAGTATGAGAGAGATCATTGCCAGAAAAATAAGCAGTAACCGGATCAACAGAAACTCCTTTTAAAAAGACATTGTCCTATGATAAGTATAGAACAGAATATGGGATTGCCGGCTTTATTCTGACAAGTTCTCTGCTGTAAGGAACTCTAATCCCCGGGCATGGATTTTCCGGCCTCCGCCTTTGGAAAAATCAGTGAGGCTGTAGGCAAAATCTTCAAAGATTTTTTTATTGAGCCTCTTGTTGTCCACTTCTTCCTTGAGAACTGCCAGGGCATCAAGAGGTTCCATAGCCGAACGGTACAGTCTTTCATCGTTGGTTATGGCCTCATAGGAATCGATTATAGCCAGAATCTGGCCGATTTCTGAGATA
>JAQQAM010000031.1 GCA_028532905.1 Spirochaetales bacterium | reverse complement strand
AGGGCATCAGATTCCGAAAGTTTCTGCAGGCTGTTGTTCAGGGAGCTGGCGTGGAGGGCCAGGATGACAAAGGTGGCCAGAGCAATGAGAGCCAGAAAAATCTGCCAGTAATAGGTTCTCAGAATCAGGGAAAAACTCGGTTTTCTGATCTCGTAAGGCGGAATGTTGAGTTCCTTCATGCAATCGTGAACGTCCTTGTAGTTCAGAGGAATGGTCCAGCCCGCGCTTTTTGTAAGCCTGGCCGTCTCGGAATTCTCCTCCATGGAGATCAGGGCAATGGCCACCTGTTCTGAGAGTCTTTCTGATATATGGGGCATGGATGCAAAGGGCCATTCAGGATATAGCTCTGTGGATCTGAGGAGGTTGAACTCCATGGTTCTGGGATAGGGGTTGATGACGGCAAAATCCGACAGATCAATCTGTCCCGTGTCTCTCATGTATTCCAGGGTATCGGTTCTGACAATTCCGGCATCCGCCTGACGGGTTTCAACGGCTTTGACCACAGAAAAATGATCCCCCATGAAACGGACTTCTCTCAGATCTCTGTAAGGATCGAAATTCTCGGCTTTCATCTCTCTGACCACTGCATACCATCCTCCCAGAGAAGAGGAGTCAACAGCTGCCAGGGTCATGCCCCGGAGGTCTCTGGAAAAGTTCAGGTCTGTTCTGTCGGACCGGGTAAACAGGACGCCTCCGAACTGAGTCTGTTTCTGCCGTCCTCTCATATTTTTGAGAGTGGCCAGCCGGTTGACCCCGTAGTTTATCTCATAGCTTATATACTGAAGGGAGTTGGTCAGTACAAAATCGACGGATCCCTTCTCTACGGCTTTATCCAGATCCCCAAAGTCCAGAGGGACTATCCAGAACTTTTGGTCCTCCACGGTCTGTGTCAGGTACTCCGCCAGAGGAATCCAGCGTGAAAGAGTTTCCTCCTGACCGTCCTTGGCGAGGATGCCGATGGTCAGCAGCTCCTTCCCGGATACTGATAAAAGGGAAATAAATGCGAAAAACAATGTAAGTGTAGTTCTTTTGAACCCCATAATGTAGATTATATTCAATAATAAGTGAAAAATCACAATTTACAGGAAGATCTAAGAGTTCTGTGTGTTCAGACCGTTATTTAGAGTACTGAAAAATGAAATGAAAGGTGGAAATACATGAAAAAATTGCTCCGGAAGGCAGTCATACTCCTGGTTGTTCTGGGATGTACCGCTTGTGAGACGGTGGAAATGCTGATACAGAAACCGGAGGTCTCTGTCAATTCTGTTCAGATTCAGGATATCAGTTTCAATGATATAACACTGAATATGGAGTTGCAGGTCTATAATCCGAATCCTGTGGGTATTGATCTGGAATCCTTCGATTACAATCTGCTTATTGAAGAAAACTCTCTTGTAAAAGGCCTGGCCGGAGAGGGGCTGGCACTGTCTGCCGGCGGTTCGTCCCTGATCAATCTGCCCCTGACGTTAAGCTATGAAGAACTCTACCGCTCCGTCAGTTCTCTGCTGGATTCAGATGAATCGGAGTACAGGGTGGATACGGGTTTCAACTTCCTCCTTCCTGTGCTGGGAGAACAGAGAATTGAACTCTCCCATGAAGGGAAAATTCCCAATGTCAGGATGCCCCGTTTTGAATTTGTAAATCTGTATGTAAAAAGCCTGGGGCTTATGGGCGCGGATCTGGTCATTCTTATGAATGTGGAAAACCCCAATGCCTTTGATGTGGGACTCAACAAGTTTACAGGCGCTCTGGAAGTGAACAATCAGAACTGGGCTGAACTCAGTACCCTGAAGGCTGTCGATTTTCCCTCGAAGGAACAGGGCGAAATCGGTTTTCAGTTCCGCCTGGAGTTCCTGTCCATGGGAAGAACCGTACGGGATCTGCTGGCCGATCAGAAAGCACTGAATTACGACTTTTCAGGGAATATCAGTCTGGATTCATCACTGGATCTGATGCAGGAGGCCACTCTGCCCCTGAATATCAGCGGTTCCGTCGATCTTGTTCATCCGGATACAACGGGCGGAGAGCACAGCTCCCTGAAAATTGAAAGGTCCATTGAGGATAATCTGATCAATATATTCGGCCTGTACTGAACATAAGATCTTCATTTCAAACAAATTAAATCTTCACTATCTTTATTTTGACAAATATGATAAAGTGTCAATAATAAAGAATACCGGAGCAGGACTCTTCTTTTAGAGGAGTCTGGTTCCGGATCTGATTTCAAAAAGTGTTAAGGCTGTAAACAGGCCTTTACGGAATTTTCACCGGAGTCCTGCTGCAGGTTCCGGGAGGATTAGGAGATTTAATTATGACGATTCCCATACTGTTTAAAGAGACTGTAGACAAACATCAGGATGTTATCTGCCAGTACAGCCGGGGTGAAGGCGGGAAGTTTACCCCCTTTACTTTCAAAGATGTTCTTTCCCGGATTTCCGCGGTCGCCTGGAGTCTGGATAACCTTGGTATAGCCAAAGGCGATCATATCGGACTGATCTGCGACAACAGAAGCGAGTGGCTGATAACGGATATGGCTATCATCTCTCTCGGAGCGGCGGATGTCCCCAGAGGCTGTGATACCATGGCTCCCGAAATGTCCTATATTCTGGGATTTTCCGGCTGTAAGGTTTCTGTTTTCGAAAATGCCAAACAGCTGGAAAAGATTATTCCCCTTAAAAAAGATCTTCCCGATCTGAAAACTGTTATTCTCATTGACAAACCCGAGACGGAACCCGACTGTCCCTGGGATGTTCTCTATTATGAGGATCTTCTGAACACAGGTCTGGAAAAAACGTCCGATGCCTTTTATTCCTCCAAAATCGAGGCAGGACAGGGAGAGGATCTCTGTACCCTGATTTTCACCTCCGGAACCACCGGCGAACCCAAAGGGGTTATGCTGAGCCATAACAACTTCCTCCATCAGGTTCAGAATATCGACAAGGTGGCCAATCTGGAGGTGGGTGATATCTGGCTGAGTGTTCTTCCGGTATGGCACTCCTTTGAACGGGTCATCCAGTATATTGCCGTCTGTGCCGGTACGACCATTGCCTATTCCAAACCCGTGGGCAAGATCATGCTTATGGATATGCAGACCCTCAATCCCCAGTGGATGGCGTCTGTGCCCAGAATCTGGTCGGCCATTGAATCGGGTGTTTCCAGAAATGTGAAGGCCAAGGGCGGAGTCTCCTGGGCTCTGTACCGCTTTTTTCTCTCGGTTGCCATTATTCATCAGGGCATGCAGAACCGCCTGCAGGGACGGGTGGCGGACTTCAAAAAAGTGTTCACCCTCCCGTATTACATCCTTTATCCTCTTCCCTGGCTCCTGCTTTATCCCCTCAGAGCTCTCGGAAACAAGCTTGTGTTCTCCAAAATCCAGGAGAAGGTGGGGAACGGTTTCAAGGCGGGTATTTCAGGCGGCGGTGCTCTGCCTCCCCGGATCTACCAGTTCTTCAAGGCCATTGGTATTCAGATCCTTGAAGGATACGGCCTGACCGAAACAGCCCCTGTTGTCGCCTTCAGTCCCCAGCATCATCCGGTTATGGGTGTTGTGGGTCCCGCCTGGCCCGGAACTGAGATTAAGGTGGTCAATGAAAAGGGTGAGCAGGCTGCTCCCGGTGAGAAGGGTGTTGTCCATCTGAAAGGACCCCAGGTGATGAAGGGGTACTACAAAAAAGAGGATGCCACTGCCAATATCATTGACGGGGACGGATGGCTGAACTCCGGTGACCTGGGAATGCTCACCGTCAAAGGCGAGCTGAAACTGATAGGCCGTGAGAAAGACACCATCGTTCTTCTGGGCGGTGAGAATATCGAACCTGTTCCCATGGAGCAGAAACTGGCCGAATCCCCCTATATTGAACAGGCAGTGGTTGTGGGACAGGATCAGAAGTATCTGGCCGCCCTGATTGTGCCGGATTTTGATGCCCTGGAAGCCTATGCCAAAGAGAACAATCTGGCCTATGAAAACAGGGTCCATTTAAGGGATGTTCATGCGGTACTGGAGCTGCTGAATTCAGAGATCAATACTCTGATCTCATCGAAAAACGGATTCAGAAGTTTTGAAAGAATCTATAAGTTTGCCGTCCTCCGCAAGTCCTTTGAAGTGGGACAGGAGCTGTCGGGCAAGCAGGATCTGAAACGGCATGCCATTGCTGATATCTATAAAAAGGAAATCAAAGGACTCTTCTAGAGCTTTTGTATGCGGGCGGCCCCGGCGGACAGACCGTCGGGACCGGCTGCGCCTCCCTTCTGATCCCTGCCGCGGGCAGGGGCTATTCCGTCAGTCTGATCCCTTTCTCTTCCAGAATTATCTTCTTCTCTTTGTAGAGAAGACCAACAGTTTTCTTGAAGTTCTTTTTACTCATATTCAGTTTTCTGCGGATCAGATCGGGATCGCTTTTGTCGTGGAGGGGCAGAAAACCTCCGGCCTCTTTCAATGCCGAGAGAATCCGGGGACCCAGATCTTCGCTGGCCGCCCGGTAACCCACCGGCTGGAGGGAGGCATCAATTTTTCCGTCATCCCGGAGTTTTTTGATATAGCCTTTCCGCACATCTCCGATTTTTAGATCTTCGAAGACCTCATTCTTATAAAGCAGTCCCTGACAGCGGTTGGCGACGATAACCCTGAATCCCAGTTCCGAAACACCGAAGACCAGAAGATCCACCTTCTGACCCTGTTTGAAACGGCTTGTATCGCTGTCCAGAAACTCATCTATCTGACAGGAGCCGATCACCCCCACACCGTCAAAGTCGGGAATCAGACAGACAATGGCATCTTCTCCCTCTTCCAGGTCTTTCCGGAGCAGGGCTTTGGGGACAAAGAGATCTTTTTTGATTCCCCAGTCCAGAAACACTCCGAAGGCTGTAACCGATTTGACCTTAAGGGAGGCAAAATCTCCAATCTGGGCCTTAGCCTCTGCTGTGGTTCCTTTGAGTCCGTCTTTGCCGTCGAGAAAGACAAAGACCTCCAGGGTGTCTCCTGTTTTACAGGTCTCCGGCACTTCATAGGCGGGGATCAGTATTTCTCTGTCCTCTTTTTTGAGGATTCTGAACCGTCCCCGTGTTCCGGCCAGTGTGAGTTTGTGTTTTTTCCCTGTCTGCAGGGGCGTTGCGTTTTCATTCATTATCCGATCAGTATACGCTTTCCGCTGCAGCCTGTACAGAAAATCAGTGGAGCTTCTGCAGTTCCGACTCCATATTATGAAGATTCTCGGTGTTCTTTCTGCCGATATCAGCCAGAGTCCGGGCATCATTGCTCAGAGATTCTGTGGCGGCGCTTATTTCGGTCATCAGTTTGACCACTTCCTGTGTGAGTCCGGCAGTGACCTGTACACTCTCGTGGCTCTCTGTTATCTGGGAGGACATATCCTGTACCGAATTGTTTACCCTGGTGTTTACCGCATCCAGGCTGACCACTTCATTGGCAATTTCGCCGGCGCTTCGGTTCAGATCAGACAGGCTGTCATACACCTCCGTCATGGATCGGCTCTGTTCATCGATACCTTTCATTATTTCAATAAAATGTTCCTGAACCTCATGACTCTGCTGTACGGCAGACCGGGAGTTGGCATTACTGACATCCAGCAGTTCCCGGATCTGTTTGGACTGGGTGTTTGTGGTTTCTGCCAGTTTTCTGATCTCAGAAGCGACAACGGCAAAACCTTTGCCCACTTCCCCGGCATGGGCGGCTTCGATGGAGGCGTTCATGGCCAGCAGGTTGGTCTGGCTCCCCACATCTTCGATCACAGCCGTAATTTCATTAATTCTGGTATTGGAATCCAGCATGGCATCCATCATCCGTCCGGCTTCCCGTATCCTGTTTTCCGAAGCTGTAGATTCGGCTTTCAGTCTGTTCAGAGACTCCACCGCCGTCTGCATGGTTTCTGACAGTTTCCGGATGGATACCGCCATATGCTCAACCGATTCTGTGGAGCTCCGCATGGTGGCTGTCTGGGATTCCATCCCCTCCCGAACCGTGTTTCCCGCCGTCAGTATGGCATCCTGGGAGCGGGAAGTGGTTTCCATTCTGGTTGAGAGGTCTTCCAGAACCGCGTCCATATTACCCAGTCCCGTATTGATGCTTTCACTGTTGGCACTGGTATTCTCGGCCAGATCATGGAGGGCCTTTCCCAGGTTCAGATTATCCTTGAAGGTTCCCACCAGCCTGTTCAGCTCAATAAATCTGTTTTTGGTCTGTTCCTCCTGATCCCGGATTGAATCGAATATCTTGGTGGAGTTGCCGATGACCTGAACAACAAAAAAGTTACAGATAATAAAAAGAAGCATGGGGGGAATATAGAGAAACAGAAGATCTCTCAAAGGAAGTTCTCCTGCAGGAAGGGTTCTGAGAAACAGAGACAAGAACAGAAAAATTTCACCGGAAACCAGAAAGATATAGGCCTGTCTTTTCTTATAGGCAAAGAGAGTCAGGGCTACCAGAGTGGGCATGGTATAGGTGAAAATTATAAACCCCTCATAAGCCTCCCCAGGCGGTTTGGCCAGGATGATCATGACGGCGGCCAGAAAACAGATAATCAGGATGATATTTACAGAAGTTTTATATTTTCCTTTTTTCAGCAGAAAAATATTGGATATGAAAATAAGGATGAGTCCGAATTCCACAACCGCGGCAGCAATGTCTCCCTTGATCAGGTTGATGACTGTAAACAGGGCAAAAAAGAAAGCAGACGCTATATCCACTTTGAGAAGGGCTCTGGAACGGTATCGGATATTAATGTCCTCACCCTGATTGTATAGAAGCAAAATCTTATCAAACATAAACGGCTCACTCCGGGGGGAATATTTTCTGGCTCTGTCTCTAATTGTATGTCAGGACAAAAATCATAGCAATTATCATACTCCGGAGTACTGGAAAATGTAAAACAAATCATCCATAATCGGGTTATGAGTCATGAAATTATTGAAGAATTACTCCTGGAGAAACGGTGGTTTGACCTGAAAACCCTGCAGGAGCATGAACGGAATGCCCTGTTAAACCATATTGAGGTCCACCGGTACCTGCTGTGTAAGGACAATAATGAGGATATCCCATGGGTGGACGCCGTGGAATCCTGGTTCCTGGAAGTCTGGGAGCCTATCAGCCGTATTGCCGAGCTGCCTAAATACCAGAAAAAGTTCGGTGACAAAACCAAACTGGAACTCTACCTGAGTATTTCGGAACACTGGCACTATATGAAAAACTCACTCCCTGATATGACCGCAGCCCAGGCTGTGGAGCACTACAGCCTTTTTGTAGGTTCCTGACCCTCCAGTCCGGGGATTCTGACCGGACAGCTCCCTTCGGCTCTGATCTCCCCTTTCAGAAATTCTGTCAGGCTCAAATAAGCGGGCAGGGTGTCTTCATAACTGAGAATCAGGGCATCCGCTCCCGTCAGTTCTCCGGCTTCATAGGGCGTCCGCATGACGGCCACAGCTGTCTGTACCGGAGACTGGAGCAGATCCTTTAAGAAGTCCATTCCTTCGGGGTGGATAAAAAGATCAGAACAGATCACCAGTATCCGGTCCCACTCTTCGGCTCTGACGGTTTCAGAAGACAGATCTTCTTTTATGGCTTCAGGGCGCAGTTTTCTGTAGGATGCCAGGGGGAATGCTTTTTTCAGCACCTCAACCGGTTCTCCCCCGGAAACAGTATTTTCACCGATAAACTGCTCAGGCCGTCTTAAGTGGAGAATGAGAAGCCGGGGGTCGTCCTTCAAAGCCTCTCCGGAGAAAAAACCGTCATCCTTGATGAGGGTCAGGCTTTTCCGGCTGGTCTTTCGTAAAATTTCCATGTCTTCTGCCAGCCAGCCTTTGAAGCCGCCAAATGTTTTTCGGCTTTCAGGTTTCTCCGGGCTTGTTCTGCAGTATTTCCGGCGTACCGCTTCCATTCTTCCAATGGACTCATCCACCCTGGATTCTTTGACTTTTCCTGATACCAGATCGTCGTAGATGGCCTTGAGGCCTTCCTCCTGTTCTTCTGCCGTATGGGAAATATTAATCAGATCCGCACCGGCATTCAGGCTCATTCGAACTGCATCGGTCATGTTATAGCTGGACCGGATTCCCATCGCTTTCTGCCGTTTTTGAC
>JAQQAM010000030.1 GCA_028532905.1 Spirochaetales bacterium | reverse complement strand
TCTTTTTTGTTGATGATTTTTTTTTTTTATTTGCCAATTTTTTTTTTATTTTTTATATATAAAAATTAATCCCGATTGTTCATTTGGGGTTTTTTTTTTCTGTATTGATGGCAGATTTGAAGAAAATGTTTTTAAACGACTGGTCGTTCAGGGAGACCCGGTTATGGAAAAGGCCCACGATGTATATAAAGATTTCACCAGAAGCGATGAATTGACTGAAGCCTATGAGGCACATCAGAAGTTTCAGAGAGATAAGGCTGCCGAAATCGATTATGCCAGGAATGAAGGCAGAGAAGAAGCCCGCTTTGAAGATGCTGTTGCCATGGAGGCCGAAGGCATTTCCTATGAAGTTATCTATAAAATTACCGGAATCTCAGAAGAGCAGCTAATGGCCAGGAAAAAATAGTTATATATTACTTATCCCGAGCTTTCGTGCTTCAGAAGGAGTCCGGTTCCAATAGCGGCAGAATGCTTTTGAAAAGGAACTCTGTTCGGCAAAGCCGCAGGCGCCGGCAATATCTCCGAAGGAGTATGCCGTATACAGACACAGTTCATGGGCTCTTTTCATTCTGATCTCTTCCAGTATTACACGGGGTGATGATCCCTTTACCCTGTGAAAGAGCCTTCTTAAGTGGGAAATACTCAGTCCCAGCCGGTCTGCGATCTCCGTCAGATTGATGCCGTACTCCATTTCCGATGAAAACAGGGCAATTGCATTATCGACAATACTGTTGTCATAGATTCTGCTGCCGGAGGACAGGCCGGCTACTTTTGTACAGACCAGGAGGGATAATCTGTCCGAGGTGATTCTTGATTTGAGAGAATAGAGATCTCCCATATCGCTGTACTCCCGGAACAGAAGGTCATAATCCTCTTTCAGTACAGATATCTCCTTCTCACTCAGGTCAATGGACAGAAATTTCTTCTCACGAAACAGTTTTTCCAGTTCTTCGGCTATTGTTGAGAAATGGAAAACAAGGATTTCCGCCGGAGAATCTTTCAGGCCTTTCCAGCCGTGAATACTGTCCGGGGGGAACACCCACAGGGTCTTATTCCGGAAATCCAGTGAAGGAGCGGAATGGAATACAGGAGATATGGAACCGCTGATAACGGCCTGAAACTCCCATACTCCCCGTCTATAGGTACTCTGAGGTTTATTATGATATTCCCGGATTCCCGAATTCAGGTATGAGAGCATGCCCCCATTATATTTGAATATGAGCGGTTTGGCAAAATAAATGAAACGATACGGCAAAGCCCGGTGGTTATTTCTCTGTTAATATTTATTTTCTAACAGGAGAGTTTATGTCAGAGAATAATATAAAAAAATATGTCATTGTCGGTCTGGGAAGCCGTTCCGATATGTTTTCATCGGCCATTCTGGATTCCCACAAAGAATACTGTCAGTTATTGGCCCTGTGCGATACGAACCAGGGACGTATGGACTGGTGGAACCGATCCTATAAAGAAAAGTTCAATGCCGGACCCTTTAAAACATATGATGCGGCTGATTTTGATACAATGATCAGCGAACAGAAACCGGATACGGTTATTGTGACCGCAACGGACAGGGTTCACCATAAATATATCTGCCGGGCTATGGAACTGGGCTGTGATGTTATTTCAGAGAAGCCCATGACCATTGATGCTGAGCGAAATAAACAAATATTCGATACCATTGAAACAACCGGCAGAAACCTGACGGTTACCTTCAACTACCGTTACAGCCCCCGGAACTCGCTTGTAAAGGAACTGATTCAGAATGGAGAGATCGGAGAGGTCATCTCTGTTCATTTCGAATGGATGCTCAATACAAAACACGGGGCAGACTATTTCCGCCGCTGGCACAGGGACAAGAAGAACAGCGGCGGTCTGATGGTTCATAAATCGACTCATCATTTTGACCTGGTCAACTGGTGGCTCGATGATACCCCCAGCGAAGTCTTCGGTATGGGGCGTCTTGCCTTCTACGGTCAGGAGAACGCCGAAAACAGGGGTGTGAAGGAGTTCTATCCCCGCTGTAAAGACAATATATATGCCATGAAGGATCCCTTTGCCCTGAACCTGATGGACGGGGGCAAACTGCAGGGACTGTATGCGGATGTGGAGGAATACGACGGGTATATCAGAGATCATTCCGTATTTTCCCAGGGCATTTCCATAGAAGATACCATGAGTGTTCTGGTCCGCTATAAAAGCAAGGCCACCCTGACCTATTCTCTGAATGCCTTCTGTCCCTGTGAGGGGTACAAGGTCAGTTTCAATGGAACCAAAGGCCGGATTGAGATGGACATCAGTGAAATGCCCTATGTTTCGGGTTCGGCCTTCGATCAGAACAACCCGGACTTCAATATGAGTGACATCGATTTTGACTTCGGGGGATTAACAGAGAAGATTACTGTTCAGAAACTCTGGGGAGAACCCCGGGAAGTGGAATGGGACAAGGATACCGCCGGAGGCCATGGCGGGGGAGATAAAATCCTGATGGATGATATTTTCAAAGGAGCCGGTGATGATCCTCTGAAACGGGCCGCCGGTCCGGTGGACGGAGCAAAGTCTATTCTGGTGGGAATTGCCGCCAACAAATCTTTTGAAACAGGACAGATGGTCAGCATTGATGATCTGTTCAAACTGGGGTGAGTTATGATCGGAACAAGAGGACATGATATCGGAGCCATGACAGCAGGCAGACTGGCTGAAGCCATGGCGTCACAAGGTTTTTCATCTGTACAGCTGGTCCCCTACAGAGGGATACCCGGAATCGGCGAGGCTCCGGGGCAGATCTCTTCCGCCCTGGCCGGAGGGATCAGACGGGAATTCGAATCCCGGGGACTTCGCATCGCCCTGCTGGGAAGTTATTTTAATATGATGGCTCCCGAGGGACCTGAATTAAAATCCGCCATTGATCGTTTTAAAGAGTATCTTCGTTATGCTCCCGACTTCGGATGCCGCCTGGTGGGGACGGAGACAGGTTCCTATAATTCGGATATGTCCTACCATCCGGATAACCACAGCGAAAAGGCCTATCAGACTGTATTGAGTATTTTCAGGGAACTCCTGCCGGAAGCAAAAAATCACGGCTCTATTATAGCTGTAGAAGGGCTTTACAATTACGCGATTTCTACACCCCCCCGGCTCAAAAGACTGCTTGATGATCTGGATTCCAGTAATGTGCAGGTTGTTTTTGATCCCGTGAATTTCCTTCATGAAGGGAATGCCCTTAAATCCGCAGATCTGGTGGAAGAGGCTTTTGAATTGTTCGGGGACAGAATCCAGGTCATTCATGCCAAGGATTTTGTTCTGGAGGACGGGGCTGTCCGTACCGTGCCCCTGGGAGAGGGACTGCTGGATTATGATCATCTGCTGAGTCTGGCGGCTGAGCGCAGACCCTATGTTGATATCATCATTGAAGATCTCCGGGGGGATGATCTTGAAAAGAGCCGGCTCTTCCTTCAGAAGAAAATGGAAGCCGCCGGGATGCCGAAGCTGTACTGAAAGAAGAGAAGGGGTGTGTTATGAGTATCAAAAAAGAGAACCGGCCTGATCACCGTTATCCGTCCCGGGAGGAACTGGAAGTCTGGATACAGTCAGTTTTTGATCTGGCTGATGAAATGAATCCCGGTGTTGAGGTGATTGAGCAGACAGCGGGAAATAGTTTTCCCGAAATTAATCACTGTCGCAGAGAATTCCGTTTTATCCGCTTCACACCCCGGGTCGGCGAACCTTTTTATGCCTACTTGCAGCCGGCGGCTTCCACACCTGCACCCCTGCTTGTACATCTGCCTGGCTACGGCGCGGAGATGAGCACACACCCTGAGCTGGTCGCATCAGGGTACAATGTGCTCCATATCTCACCCCTGGGTTATGCCGCTCCCCGGGAGTTCCGGAGAGAACTTATGAAAGGGGACAACTGGCCGGTCCTCCCCGATACTGTCAGCAGCGGGGCCCGGGAAGGGTACCGGCACTGGTTTGCCAATGCCGCCGCCTCTGTCGCCTGGGCTCAGAGTCAGCCTGAGGTTCTGCCGGAGCGTCTCTCCTTCTTCGGAACGAGTCAGGGGGGCGGGGCATCCCTGATTCTGGGCTCTCTGTTCCGGGACCGCGGACTGCGCTGTGTTGCCGCGGATCTCCCGTTTCTGACGAACTATCCTCTGGCAGCCGGACGGGGGGCCTACTGTAAAGCTTCTGAAGGTCTGGAGGAATGGGAGCGAATACATGGGAGCTGGGAAGGCGGATGGAAGGCTCTGGGCTATGTTGATACCCTCAGCCATGCCTACCGCCTCACGGTTCCGGTTCTGCTCACAGCCGGGGGAGAGGATGATGTGTGCCCTCCTGAAACCGTAGAGTCTCTGAACAGTCTGCTTCCCGGAATCCGCTCTCTCAGTTATTTTCCGGAGCTGGTGCACCGCTATAGCCGGGAGTTTATCCCTCTGGCTGCGGCCTGGTTCGGACTGTATGCCTGAAGTCCGGAATAATAAAAACCGGATCAAATTGCCGGAGTTCTATGGTACTATAAGAAGGTGAAAATAAGATCCCGCTTTCTTTTATTTCTGCTCTCCTCCTATATCGCCATACTGCTGGTGGGAATCTCTTATCAGGTCAGTACCTACCGTCTGTTCAGCGGCTATCTTTATGATTCTGTGTCTGAGACCTTTTACTCCTCTGTCGGTTCATTTACCAACAGCATCAAAAGTCTGGAACAGTTATCGGTCACCATTATGGCCAATGAACTGACACAGAACTATCTGAGAGAGGAACTGCTGTCCGAAAACAGTTTTGCACGGACCAGAAGCCGTGAGGAGCTGATGCTCAATCTGTCCATATACACTCTGATCAACCCCCATCTTAAAGAGATCATCCTAATTGACTCCCGGGGAAATCTTTACAATGCCAATACAAATAACAAGAGTATCAGTCATTATGAAGAGTTTGTTATGGGGAGTACCCTTCAGGATACCATCGCTCTGCAGGGAAAGTATCTCTGGTCCAAATGGGAGTCCGAGCCGACCTTCCTTATCCTGTCCCGAAAGATAAACCTTATAGGAAACTATCTGGTTCAGCCCGAGGCCGTATTATTTCATTTTGTTGATATAGAAAAACTTCTGGAAGATAATCTGCCCCAGATAAAGAGTTACGGGCTTAAAACCTCCATATACTATGAAGGAGATCTTTTCTATTCCAGGCTTATTGATGATTCCGCTTATATCAGGCAGGAAATGGAGAATATCCGCTACAAAACGGTTTGGATCAACGGTGAACCCCACTTTGCAACAAGAATAAAAACCAATGACAAAACCTGGGAGTTCTTTTTTCTGATTCCCACAAAAGAGCTGTTTCAAGATATGTACAGAATCAACAGAATCATCTATCTGATTTATCTGCTGCTGTTTATTGTTTTTACGGTACTGATTGTCAGAACCATTCAGCGTATAACATCTCCGATTATTGAGTTGTCAAAAGAGATGAAAATCATAGATGAAACTGATTTTGTATCCACCATTCCCCTGAAACTGCCACAGAATGCATCGGAGGAGGTTGAGCTTCTGTATTATGAGTTTTACCAGATGATTAACAAGATAGACACCCTTGTGAATAAAAACCTGAAACAGCAGCTGTCCCTGAATCAGTCCCAGCTGGAATCCCTTTCGAACCAGCTGAATCCCCATTTTCTTTATAATACTCTTGATTCCCTGTACTGGATGGCGGAACTGAACAAGCAGCCTGAAATGGCGCTTATGGTAAAATCTCTGAGTAAACTTTTGAGAAGCTCCCTGAATAAAGATGATCCTCTCATTACTGTAAAAGGGCAGCTGGATCTTCTAAATGATTATTTTTCAATCCAGAAAATCCGCTTCAAGGAGCGCCTTGAATACACCATAGATGTTGAGTCTGAGCTGTATGATAAGAAAATTCCCAGATTTACCCTTCAGCCCCTTGTTGAAAACTCAATCAAGTATTCTCTTGAGAAAAAAGGGAGCCAGTGTTTGATTGATGTTATAATTCATAGAAGTGAAACAGCCGAGGGGATGGATATCCGTATCAGGGATAACGGACCCGGAGTGAGTCAGGACAAGGGCAGAAGTGAGAACCCGGGAATCGGTCTGGCGAATCTGCAGCAGCGTCTGTCTCTGCTGTATGGTTCTATTGGTAAATTCGAAATCAACAGTCATGCCGGCGAAGGGACGGAGATAGTAATATTTATCCCTTATGCAAAGGAAATGGAAGAATGATACAAGTCCTTCTTGTAGATGATGAGGAATTCAGTCAGAAAGGTATGGAAAACCTTGTTCCCTGGGAGCAGTGGAACTGTGAGATCGCAGCCGTAGCCAGTAACGGAGTGGAAGCCCTGGAAATAATAAACTCACAGAAAATTGATCTGGTCTTTACGGATATCAAGATGCCCGAAATGGACGGTCTGGAGCTGATCAGGGAAGTAAACAATATTAACAGCGGTATAGACTTTGTTATAATTACAGGATACGGGGAATTTGAGTATGCTCAGAAGGCGCTGCGCTACGGAGTCAGAAATTACCTGCTCAAACCGGTGGGTATTTCGGAGATCGAGGAAACCCTTCTGAAGCTGACCCGCAACCGTATTCCTGACCTGGAGGTACAGGAGAGTCCGGAATCCTGTGAGATTGATATTGAATCCTTTGTAGAAGAGATTATGGTTTCTGTCACACAGAAAAACTGGAATAAAATCAGTGAGATCCTCCTTGCCTTTATTAAGGATATCAGCAGCCGGAATTGCTCTCTGGAGCAGACCAGGATTCATGCCATCAACCTTCTGTCCCTGCTGATTAAAAATGAGGTCATTTACTCCAATGAAAAAACCCTCCTTCTGGCCGGAGAGATCGGTTCAGCGGATAATCAGAGTGTTATATATAATATTCTGAAAGATCAGATCATGATGACCCAGAATCAGGGTGAGCGTTCTTTCAGTAAAAAAATGAATCCCCATGTTCAGAAGGTGCTTATTTATCTTATAAAACATTACAAAGATAAAAACCTGACCCTGAAGTGGCTGTCGGAAAATATTGCCTATGTGAAGTCCGACTATCTGGGGAAACTGTTCCTCAGCGAGACGGGAAAAACCTTTGCCCAGTATCTGGCCGAGTTCAGAATTGCCCGGGCGGTTGAGTATCAGAAGCAGAATCCTGCCATCCCCGTTTATGATCTGGCAAAGCTCTGCGGCTACAGGGACAATGTCAGTTACTTTATACAGCAATATAAGAAAATTACGGGGATGACTCCCGCCGAATTCGCTTCAAGTTCTGTAGTAAATACTTAGTGTGTAAGGAACTGTAATCATTACTAATATATGATATTAAATCTACTGGTATGATGCATGACAGCTGAAAAAAAGCGGTCATATAATAAATTAAAATTATATCAGGAGGCACAAAGTGCAGAAAAGGAGTTACAGAATTGTATTAATTCTGAGCGTGGTATTATTTGCTTTCACAAGCCAGTTGTTCGCAACCGGACAGACTGAAGCTGGATCATCGGATGGACCCGAAGAGTCTTATATGAGACTGGCCTGGTGGGGTAACCCGGTCAGAGATGAAAAGACCATCGGTGTAGCCAATCTTTATATGGATAACAACCCCAATGTTAAAATTGAAACAGAAACTACCGGATGGGGCGGTTACTGGGACAGAATCAATACTCAGGTAGCCTCTGCAAGTCTTCCCGACATTATGCAGCATGACTATGCCTATATGCTTCAGTTTGTTCAGAGAAACATTCTGACAGACCTGACTCCCTATGTCGATTCAGGTGTTATTGAGCTTGGTAAAGTCAGCGAAACATTTCTGTCCGGCGGCAGAGTCGACGGTAAACTCTACGGTATCAGCCTCGGAACCAACGCGTTCAGTCTGGTTTACGATCCCACAGTTCTGGCCGCTGCCGGAATTGCTGAACCCGATTCAACAAGCTGGACATTGAAAGATTTTGAAGAAATCTCTATGGAAATCTATAAGAAAACCGGCAAACAGACTATGCCCTTTTCCACAACCGACCCCAAAGTTTTCTTTGACAATCTGATCAGACAGACAGGTGCTTCCACCTATGCCAAAGACGGTAAATCTCTTGGATTCACCGACACAACAGTTCTTAAAGAATTCTATAATATGCAGCTCAGACTGCTTGAAGCCGGAGTTCTTGTTGCTCCCGAAATCGCCTTTGTAACTGTTACTGCAGAAGAAGGACAGCTGGCACAGGGTAATGTATGGTGTGACTATATCTGGAGCAACCAGCTTGCCTCAACACAGGCCGTTGCCGAGAATCCTCTGAAAATGGTTCTCCTTCCCCAGATCGAAAATGCAAAACGGCCCGGAACATTCCTGAAACCCTCAATGTTCTTCTCCATTCCCGCTTCTGCTGAAAATCCCGATGAAGCAGCAAGATTCCTGAACTTCTTCCTGAACGACGGTGCTGCCAACGATATTCTGGCTGCGGAAAGAGGTGTTCCCATTCCTTCAGATGTACGTGAAGCTCTCAAAGCATCTGCCAGTGATGTCAACAAAGTTGTTTTCGACTATATCGGACTTGTTGCCGACAACTCCAGCGCCATTGATCCTCCCGACCCCAAGGCGTCAGGAGAGTTCCTGAAGCTCTTCAGAGATACCACTCAGGAAGTCCTGATGGGGCTCATTTCCGTAGATCAGGGTGTTGAAAAAATCATGAAAGACGGAAACGCCATTCTGGCCAAATAATACCGGTCTCCGGTATCTATGAAATAAGGAAGCCGCTGGCTGGCGGCTTCCTTTATCTTATCATTAAAGGTAGCAAACTTATTATGACTTCATTAACGAAAGATTCCCCCGGGAAAGATCTCGGGAAGAGTCTGAGTGAAAGAAAAGCACTGTTTCGTGAGAATCTGGCCGGGTATGCATTTATTGCTCCATGGCTTATCGGATTCTTCGCATTCTCAATTATACCGATCCTGACATCTCTGTATTATTCATTTACCAGCTATGATATTCTGGGATCTCCCGTTCTGAACGGTGTGGACAATTTTAAAAATATGGTACAGGACAAACTTTTCTGGAAGTCCCTGGCTGTTACATTCAACTATGCATTTATTTCAGTTCCCCTGCGTCTTCTTTTCGCCTTTTTTGTGGCCCTTATGTTCAACAGAGACGTGAAGGGAATCAGACTGTATCAGATGGTTTACTATATTCCCTCCATTGTCGGCGGCAGTATCGCCGTAGCCGTCATGTGGCGTCGTCTCTTTATGGCAGACGGAGCGGTTAACTCCGTTATCAATCTTCTTTTCGGATTGGATGTAAGCACATCCTGGATAGGCAAACCCGAGACAGCTCTCTGGACCCTGATTCTGCTGGCAACATGGCAGTTCGGTTCTTCCATGCTTATCTTTCTTGCGGGTCTGAAGCAGATCCCCCACTTTTACTATGAGGCTGCCGATATAGACGGAGCCAACAGATTCAGAAAATTCGTCAGTATTACTTTTCCTCATCTGACACCAGTTATATTCTTCAACCTGATTATGCAGATTATTGCAGGATTCACCGTGTTTACACAGGCCTTTGTCGTTTCCGGAGGATCAGGAGATCCCCTGAACAGTACACTTGTTTATGCATTGTATCTGTATCAGAGAGCTTTCAAATACTATGAGATGGGTTACAGCAGTGCCATGGCCTGGGTCCTTGTTCTTATTGTAGGACTCTTTACTGCTATTGTTTTTAAATCCTCTTCCTCATGGGTTTACTACGAATCCAAGGAGGGAAACTAAAATGGACAGCAAGACAAAAAAATTATTAAAAAGAAATTTGAGCAGCCTTGGTTTTCATACGGCCGCTGTGATTATCGGTTTTCTTATGCTCTATCCCGTATTATGGATGATCTCCAATTCATTCAAGACGACACAGGAGATATTCGGTCAGAATTCCTTTTCTCTGATTCCCGGAGAACTGCTTACCGAAAATTATACCCGCGGATGGCGCTATAACGGTACAACCACTTTTACGACCTTCTTCAAGAACTCTTTCATCTATACGGGATTTGCGACTCTCGGTGCTGTCTTGTCATCATCCCTAATCGCCTTCGGTTTTGCCCGTATCCGATTTGCCGGAAGGAATTTCTGGTATACCTGTATGTTCCTGACTCTGATGATCCCTTTTCAGGTTGTTATGGTTCCCCAGTTTATTATTTTCTACAAACTGGGCTGGGTGAATACATTTCTGCCTCTGATTGTTCCCATGTTCGGAGGGGTCCCCTTCTTTATTTTTCTGATGGTCCAGTTTATCCGTCAGATCCCTGTGGATCTGGATAACTCGGCGAAAATCGACGGGTGCAACAAGTTTATGATTTATTCCAGAATCATTTTCCCCCTGATCAAACCCGCGCTGATCACAGCCACCATCTTCAGTTTTTACTGGCGCTGGGATGATTTTATCGGACCTCTTCTTTTTCTGAACAAACCGAAACTGTTCACAGTGTCTCTGGCTCTGCGGATGTTCGCCGACCCCCAGACCTCTACCGACTGGCCGGCCATTTTTGCCATGGGGACTCTGTCTCTGATTCCTGTTATCGTTATATTCTTGATTTTCCAGAAATATATTGTGCAGGGTCTGGTCACCACTGGTCTGAAATAAAAGCCTAAAATAGGATAATGTTAAACTTATCAAAAGAGTCTGCAATTTTCTGTAATTGTGAAAATCTTCCTCCTGTACAGAATGCTTTAAATGCGGTACAGGAGGATCTGAAGAGTCTGTTGGGCAGTTCTTTGGACACTGTTTCTGAAGAGCGCTCCAGTCAGATCCGGATAATACAGGAAGAGGGTCATCTGGCAGAGCAGTTCAGGATTCAGTCCGATGCCTCTCAGAATACCCTTGTCATTTCTGCTTCCGATGAGCTGGGAATTGTATTCGGATTATATCATTTTACCGAGCATGTTCTGGGAATCGATCCCTACAGCTTCTGGACGGATCAGGTTTATTCTGCTGTGGATTCTCTGACTGTTCCGGAAATGGATTATATATCTGATGCATCCGGACCCCGGTTCCGGGGCTGGTTTATCAATGATGAAGACTGTCTGATCGGCTGGGATGACAGCATCAGCATTACAGATGAGCTGTGGCGGAAAATCTATGAGACCCTGCTGCGGACCGGTTATAACACGGTGATAGCCGGTACAGGCGTCCACGCCTCGGACCCTCACCTGGATACAGCCGCCTCCATGGGACTCTGGGTTGCCCAGCACCATGCCGAACCCCTCGGGGCTCCCATGTTTCATGATATATATCCGGGTGTTACAGCCCGTCTGCCCGAAGAAAAAGATAAATTTGAAGAGCTCTACCGCAATGCCGTTAAAAAGAGCTGTCACCGGAAAACCCTCTGGACCCTGGGGTTCCGGGGGCAGGGGGACAGGCCTTTTTTTGAGGATGATCCCCGGCATAATACTCCGGAGAAACGGGGTAAGGTCATATCCGATATGATCCGTTTTCAGATGGATATTGTCTCTGAGCTGACAAAAGGCCCTCAGGTTTTTATCCACTATCTGTACAGTGAGAGCGGAGAGCTCCACAGATCCGGGCATCTGGAACTGCCGGAAGAGGTGATTCCCGTTTATTGTGACAACGGATTCGGAGCCATGAGGATACGCAGACATCTCTGTGAAGCGGAAAAGGGAATTTCCACCATGCCTGCTGATGCAGAGGATCATTCTGCTCTGGGCCTCTATTATCATGTGAGTTTTCACGATCTGGAGATCTCAAACAAACTGGTCCCTCTCATTCATCCGGATGTGATCAAGGAGAATCTGGAACCCTTTGCCGAGAATCCCGGGTTTTCCTTTTTTATCTGCAATGTGAGCAATATCCGCCCCCATCTCTTTCATATTGATCTGTTCCGAAGGCTTCATGACAGAGAGGATAGCGAGAGCTGGAGAGATTCTGTAGACAGGCATGTCAGGCAGTGGACAGCGCGGTATTTTCCCGGAGCGGAAGAGGAAGGACAGCGCCTGCTCCTCTCCTATTTTGATGCCCCCTTTATCTTTAATGAGAGCTATTCCGATGCCCGGGCGGGGGAGCAGGTTTTTCATCAGGGACTGAGGCATATGATCCGTTCCTTTCTCAGAGAGGAGGATCTCCGCCCCTGGTTTACTTTTCTTCCCGAGGATTTTCCATCCGATGATGATTGCTGCCGCTTTATTCTGCAGAAGGCAGAGGAGCGGCTTCCGCTCTGGAGGCAGCTGTGCCGGGATGCTGATGAACTGCAGAAGAAACTCCCTCCGGAAAGGCGGCAGTTTTTCTCAGATAATCTGGGTATGCATATCCGCTATATGCGTTACAGCAGTGAAGGATTTGTCCGGGGAGTCCGGGGAATCCTTGCCTGTCTGGATAATCGTTATGGAGATGCCTTTATTCTATTCTATAAAAGCCGGGAACATATGGCATCGGCACTGAATACACTTCTGGAGGGAGAACACGGGAAGTGGAAGAACTTTTACAGGGGTGACTGGCTGACAGGCACAGCGGAAACCATCCGCGATCTGGATATGATGATTTCACTGAGCCGGATCAAAGGGGAGGATCTGTGGGTCAATTCAACCTGGATGATTGAGGCCCTGGGGCTGGACAGATGCGCCATCTCCCTGCTTCCCCAGTCCAGTATATCCAGCCTGTCATTGGCCCGGAGGCTCTCGGAACTCTCTGAACAGCCCGTAGACATTCCCCGGAAACCTGATTTGACTCTGCTGAAAGAAAGAGATCTGAAAACTATAAAAGGGAGAAATCCCGGAAGACAAAAAGGAGATATGAACAATGCTGAAAATTGATTATAAGCGTGAAGACATAATTAAGGTGATCGATACTGTTGTCAGGAAGACCATGTCCATGGACCTGACATGGGAGTGGCCCTGCGGCGTAGCCTATTACGGTGTGGCCGATGCCTGGTACAAAACGGGGAACGATGAGTATATACAGATGCTCAAAGAGTGGACCGATGAGTATCTGGAACTGGGGCTCCCCGACTATACGGTCAACACCTGTGCCATGGGGCATATGCTCCTGACCCTCCATGAGGTCACGGAGGATGAGAAGTACTGGAAGGTCATAATGGAAAAGGTGACCTATCTGAGGGAAAAGGCCCTCCGCTTCGGCGACAATGTACTGCAGCATACGGTTTCTTCGGATAATGATTTTCCCGAGCAGGCCTGGGCGGATACACTGTTTATGGCGGCATTTTTCCTCCTCCGTGTGGGGGTGAAACTTGGTGAAAAGGCCATCATCAACGATGCTCTGGATCAGTATGAGTGGCATATCAGATTCCTTCAGAACAAAGAGACCGGTCTGTGGTATCACGGCTACAACAATATTGAAAAAAACAATCTCTCCGGTTTTTTCTGGGGCCGGGCCAATGCCTGGGCGGCCTATACCATGTCCAGGGTCAAACTGATCCTCAAGGACTGGTACCTCTATCCCCAGTGCATGAATATAGAGTGTTCCCTCCGGGATCAGCTTTCCGCCGTAAAGTATCTTCAGACAGAGAAGGGGATGTGGCGGACCATCCTGGATGATCAGGAGTCCTATGAAGAGACCTCCGCCACCTGCGGTATTGCAGCGGCCATGATCAACAATAATAACCCCCTCCATTCCAAATACGTTCAGAACGCTCTGGAGGGTATTCTGAGCAATATCAGCGAAGACGGCCGGGTGCTCAACGTGTCCGCCGGAACGGCCGTTATGAATGACCGGGACGGATATATGAATGTTCCCAAAGAGTGGGGCCAGGGATGGGGGCAGGGACTGGCCCTCGCCTTTCTTGCGGATCTGCTGGATCGGCAGTGATAAAAGCCGATGGAAAATACTGTCTTAAAAGTAGATAAAAATGATTCCGGGGCCTTTAACACCGTCTCCGAAGCTCTGGGAGCGGCCAATGCCTATTGGGGCCTCCCTGTTGAGATTCGTCTGGCCCCGGGACAGTACAGGGAGCGGCTGGTTATCAGCCAGCCTCTGATTTCCCTGGTGGGCGATCAATCCACGGAAACCATAATCACCTTTGATGATGCGGCTCTGGACATACTTCCCGACGGTCGGAAAAGAGGAACCTTCCGGACGGCTACAGTTCTTGTAGAGGGAAGCGGTTTCAGAGCCCGGAATATCACTTTTCAGAACAGTGCGGGATCTGGAGAAAGCGCCGGCCAGTGCATTGCCCTTTATGTAGACACAGATAAAGCCGGGTTTGAGAACTGCCGTTTTCTGGGAGCTCAGGACACACTCTTTCTGGCGCCTCTGCCCCTGCAGGAAATGGAAAAAGGGGGCTTCCGGGGGCCCAAAGAGTTTACTCCCCGCCTGATGGGGCATCACCATTTTCAAAACTGCTTTATTGAGGGTGATGTGGATTTTATTTTCGGAGGAGCCGCGGCCCTGTTCGAGAACTGTGAAATCCATTCTCTGGACAAAGATAAAGAGATAAACGGTTATATTACCGCGCCCTGTACACCCGAATCTGAGGAGCAGGGTTTTGTATTCTACAGATGCCGCTTTACCGGCTCCTGTGCCCCGGGAACAGTGTACCTGGGACGCCCCTGGCGCCATTATGCCCGCGTTGTGATTGTTGAGTGTGAACTGGGGCCTCATATACATCCCGCAGGCTTTCACGACTGGGACAAGACTGACTCCCATAATACCTCCTGTTTTGCAGAGTTCGGCTCCAGGGGGGAGGGGGCTGCCGGCAGGGAGCGTGCGGCCTTTGTTCAGCAATTTGACGAAGACCGGGCCTCTGCTGTCATGGAAAAGATCAGAAGACTCTGCACCTTTTAGATAACTTAAAACAGGAAAAGGAAACAAATATGTCAAAAACACATGGAAGTTTTACACTCCCCGGAGAATCGGGTTATGAAGATCTGACTCTGGAACTGGCGGAGAAATGGGGCGCCGATGTGATCCGCGACAGTGACGGCACCGTACTGTCCGATGAAATTCTGGATGCAGGCTACGGTATCTATTCCACAATCTGCCTGATTCGTGATCATAATGATTGGGCTGCCGGGAATCCGGATAAACTTCAGCAGACCTTTCTGATAACCCGGCCTGTTGTGGCTGTGGAAGACTCACTGTCTATCAGTATTA
>JAQQAM010000029.1 GCA_028532905.1 Spirochaetales bacterium | reverse complement strand
CCATGGAAGCCAGAATCATCCTGATCCACATAAGGGTCATTGGATTCAGATCCTGCAAAAGCCGTCTGGCCGCACTGAAAGAGCCCCCCCATAATAGTGATGACGCTGTCAGGGCAATAAGGGCGTTGACCTGTTGTGCGGATGTTTTACTTGTCATGTTCTCCCCCGGTTTGTGTTTACTATAGTCTCATTAAACAGAAAAAGGAGAAACGGGTATTGTATAAAATTGCAGACTCCCGAAAATATTTCAATTCCGGAAGTCCGCCAGTAAAACCGGGCTTAATTCATCAGGGGGATCAAAGATCTCTCAGATAAGCTTCCATTCTGTCACAACCCATAACCAGATTGGGGAAAAGCTCATGAATCTGAGTATCCGTCAGTTTACCGCCGGGCCATTTATCCCTGACGGCTTTTCCATTGAAATCCACGGAACACACACGGATTCCCAGGTTTGTGGCAGGAAAGTAGAAATCAGATCCCGGCAGAAACCCCACCCCTTTTTCTTCCAGAACGGAATGAGACAGCTGTATCCCTGTGAGTATCCCTTTCTTCCGGAGCTGGGGGCGGAAATTCTCAAAATCGGGAAACAGATAAAAAGCGCCCTGGGGTTTGGGACAGTTCAGATCCATCTCCAGAAAACGGGACCATAAATACCGGCTGGCGGATTTGTAAATTTCCGTATTCAGATTGATCTCATCCTTCAGTTCATCAAAACGGCTGTAAGCGGCAAGAGCAGCATACTGCATGGGAGCGCTGACGGCACTGAAGGTCTCGCTGATAACAGACTTGAGGGCATCCTTGAGGACTCCCAGAGTTTCGGGAATCACCATCATTCCCACACGGTATCCGCCGGCGGCAAATGATTTGGACAGACCTGTTGAAACGATGGTTCCCTCAGGGTAGTAGGTGGAAATGCTGGCATGGGGTCTGCCGGTAAAATCAATCTTGGCATAAATCTCATCGGAGATGACCAGCACATTGTAGGCCCGGCAGATATCGGCAATTTCCCGGAGTTCATCTGCCGAATAGACAGATCCGGTAGGATTACCGGGATTATTCAGAATCAGCAGTTTCTGTTCCTGAGCCAGAGAATGACAGCACTGATCCAGTTCACGGGCTGTCAGTTTATAGCTGTTTTCCCGCTGTGTTTCGATGGGAATCAGTTTCTTCCCCCGCAGGGTTGCCTGGGGGCCGTAACTCACCCAGCTGGGCGCCGGTGCCAGTAGAACCCCCTCCACCATATAGGAAATCTGGAAAATAAGCTCCTTACTACCGGGTCCCACAAACACATCCCCCGGAGTGTAATTCAGGCCGAACTCTGACCTCATATACTCACAGAAGGCTTCCCGCAGGGGAAGGAGTCCCTGTGTGGGGAGGTAACTGTTTTCTCCGGCATTGTCTCTGAGGGCGTTTACCAGCAGCTCGGGTACAGGAAAGGCCGCCTGGCCGAAGCCGAAATGGGCCACATCCCGTCCCTGGGCACGCATCTCTTTGACCGTATTATTGATCAGCAGGGTGGCTGATTCCTTCAAATTTAAAACGAGGGGATTTATGGACGGTATCATTGTATTCTCCAGATTAATATTTATATTTCTATCAATCTAGTTAAAAAACTTTCCATATTCAATCAACATTAATAAATTATTGGTATATGGTGATAATAGGGATTATAATTGCCGTAAATTCTCAATAGAAAATACAAAATGGAAGGAATCATGTATAAACGACTATTACTGCTTCTTTTATTCTTGCCTGCCGCCTTTACACTCAGCGCTCTGGACCTGACTGTGGATGAGGCTGTGGGGATTGCTCTGGAAAAGAACCTGAATATCCAGTCCAGTTACATCGGACAGAGGACACTGGAACGGAACAAGAATTCCAACTGGAATGAATTTCTTCCGGAAGCCGGAGTCAGCGCCGGTCTGATCAGGACCAATACTCTGGATAATAACTATGAAGACAACTGGAACCTGTCTCTGGGAGTCTCAGCCACTCTGGATCTATCGGCCAATACGGTTCTGAAAATGAAAGATACGACCATGGAGTATCAGAAAGGGCTGATCAGCCTGGAAATGGCCGAGCAGAAACTGAAACGGGATGTGAGAAAATCCTTCTACTACATTATTCTGCTTCAGGACACCATCGAACTCCGTGAAGATATGATCGATACGGCATTCAAGCGCTATGAACGGGCCATGGTGAACTATGAACTGGGGAACATTGCCTATGTGGAGGTCCTCTCCTATCAGGTTGCCTGGGAGAACATGAAGCCCGAGCTGATCAATCTGCAGAACCAGTATGAGACCACGGTTCTGGAGTTCAAGAGGATTCTGGGAATTGATCTGACTGAGGACCTGAACGTCATAGGAGCCATCGACAGCAGCATTTCCGTCTATGATTCGGAAACTCTGATCTCTGAATATATGTACGACCGCCTGGAAATCCAGTATCTGACCAGACATCTGGAACAGATAAAAGTAAAGAAAGGGATGGCTGTCTCCCAGACCATGACGCCTGTTCTGGGTCTGGGCTATACCTGGCTCCCCTTTCTCAACGATCCCTTTAAAAACAGCGGTACCGAAACGGAATGGATGGATATTAACGGCGGCTTTGAATTGACCGTGACCCTTCCTCTGGACGGATTTGTTCCCAATTCCGGTAAGAATCTTACTGTTAAGACCTATAAAGACCGTATGGAGAGAACGGAGCTGCTTCTGGAAAATCAGATCCGTGGTAATGCCATCGATATTCAGTCGGTAGTACTGCAGCTCAACAAGTCTGCTTCAACTATTGAAACACTGGAGCTGAATGTGGATCTGGCTCAGGAGAATTACAATCTGGTGGACAGCTCCTATACAGAGGGAATTCTTGATTTTCTGGATGTGCAGAATGCAGATGATGAGCTGAACAAGGCAAGACTGAGCGTTCTGGAAGAAAAATACAGCTATCTGTCGTCTCTGATGGATCTTCAATACATCATTAATAGCGATGAACTGGACTAATAGAATAGAGGAGATTTTTGAATGTCTAAAAATAAAATGAAGCGTGTGATTCTGGTTCTGGCAGGAACCATAGCCATAGTAGCAGCGGCTCAGCTGGTTAAAGCCTTTCAGAAGGAACCTGAAATTGAACTTCCCGTCAGACCCGTAAAGGTCATGACTCTGGAAAAGAATGCCGGGTCCTTTACCAGGAACTATCCGGGAGTGGTCAAATCGTCCCAGATCGTTGAGCTGACCTTTGAAGTGAACGGCCGTATCAGCGAAATGCCCGTGGGAGAAGGAGAACGGGTCCAGCAGGGAGACCTTATTGCCCGTCTTGATCCCACCGACTATTTAAACCGCCGGGATGCGGCAAAGGCCCAGTACGACACAGCCAAAAGCAATCTGGACCGGTCCATATCCCTGTACGAAAGAGATATGATTTCACAGGTGGAACTGGAAACCCGCCAGGCCACCTTTGATGTAAATATGGCAGACTATAACATTGCCCAGAAAGCTCTCAACGACACCTATATCTACGCCCCCTTTGACGGTGTGATTTCCGCCCGGTATGTTGACCTTTTTGAGCAGGTCCAGAGCCAGCAGCCTATTATGACACTGGAAGACTTGAGAAAAATTGATGTGACCGTCAATGTACCTGAAACAACAGTCAGGCATTTTAATAAGTACAATATCAATGTTTTTGCCACATTCGAAGAGAACAGCGATACTCAGTATGCCCTGACAGTCAAGGAATTCAGCTCCGCACCCGACCCCCAGACAAAAACCTACCGGGTGACTCTGACCATGGACCGGCCTGAGGGAATCAGCATTTTCCCCGGTATGGCTGTTAAAGTGGTCATAGACGGCAAGCTGAAAGGGGGCACTCCTGAAGATGTCTATATCATTCCTCTGGCGGCACTTTTCTCCAATCCGGCAGGTGACACTCTCGTGTGGGTTGTGAATGAGCAGGATATGACCGTCCAGAGCCGCAAGGTGGAAACCCGCACTCTTTCTGACGGATTTGTTGAAGTCACCTCCGGTCTGGAAGACGGAGAAGTCATTGCCATTGCCGGTGTCAGCCAGCTTATGGAAGATCAGGAAATCCGCTACTACAACCAATAGGGGTCATGAATGAATATTGCTGAAATAGCTATTGAGAAAAAAATCATTACCTATATTGCCATGGTACTCCTTCTGGTTGGCGGTTATATAGGTTTTAATAATATGGGAAAACTGGAGGATCCTGACTTCACAATCCGGGAAGTCCGGGTCATAACCATGTACCCCGGCGCCACCCCTTCTGAAGTGGAAGAGGAAGTGTCCGATATCATTGAACAGGCTGCCCAGCAGCTCCCGGATGTGGAGGAAGTCAGTTCTGAGTCCTCCAACGGCATGTCCATTGTGACAGTTATGTTTTTTCAGGGAATCAGCTCTGAAGATTACAGACAGCTTTATGATGAGCTCAGACGGAAAATAAACGATGCTCAGGCAAGCCTGCCGCCCGGTGCCGGAACCTCTGTTGTGAATGATGACTTCGGAGATGTTTACGGTATCCTGTATGCCATCACAGGAGAAGGGTTCACACAGAAGGAACTCTATGATTTCACTGAATCCCTTGAGAAAAAGCTGCTCCTTGTTCCGGGAGTCAGTAAAGTGGATCTCTGGGGTGACCCTCAGGAAGTGATTTATGTGGAAATTTCCAGAACCCTGATTGCCAGTATGGATATTTCGGAAGACTATATCTACAGCCTTCTGCAGGATCAGAATATGGTGGTTGCCACTGGCAATGTGACAGTGGGAGACTCCCGGCTTCTCTTCAGAGGAGAGGAAGGAGCTCAGAGTGTCAGTGAACTGGGAGATATTGTGATCAGCAGCAGTTCGGATGCTCAGATTACCCTGAGCGACATCGCCACGATCACAAGAGATTACAGGGACCCCCCTACCAATATTCTCCGGTTTAACGGAAAACAGGGCATCGGTCTGGGAATCTCTGTAAAAAAAGGGGGCAATGTAATCGTCATTGGCGACGCCATTACCGCCACTTTGCAGGATGTGGTTAAAGATACCCCAGTGGGAATTGAAGTGGAAACCATTATGATGCAGGGCGATTCGGTAAGGAGTGCCATTACCGGATTTGTGATGAACCTGGTTCAGTCTGTAGTCATTGTTATCGGTCTGCTTATGATCTTTATGGGTCTTCAGAGCGGTCTGCTGATCGGAGGAATGCTGATTCTCATCATTGCCGGAACTCTGATGGTTATGTTCCTTCAGGATATTACCCTGCAGCGTATTTCCCTGGGTGCTCTGATCATTGCCATGGGTATGCTGGTGGATAACTCCATTGTTATCACAGAAGGTATGCTGGTCCGGTTTGAGAATGGGGAAAATAAGCTGAAAGCCGCCAACAAGGTTGTGAATCAGACCATCTGGCCCCTCTTTGGAGCCACCCTGGTGGCCATTTTCGCCTTTGCCTCGGTGGGGATGTCCCCCGATTCCACTGGGGAATATACCAAGTCCCTGTTTCAGGTCATTATCATATCCCTGCTGTTGAGCTGGGTACTGGCCATAACAGTGAATCCCCTTCTGGCTGTAAAGTTTCTGAACCCCAAGGTCAAAGATGAAGATCCCGAACTGATTTCCAAAGAGGGAAAGCTGATGGCACTCTACAAAGGGCTGATCAAGTACTCCATCGCCAACAAGTACTTTATCGTACTCATACTGGCCTGTCTGATGGTTGTTTCGGTCACCCTCTTTCAGTTTGTCAGCGTCAGCTTTTTCCCTAAATCCGAACAGCCCCAGTTTATGATAGATTACTGGCTCCCGGAAGGGACCGATATCTACCGGACAGAAGAGGACATGAAGGAAATTGAAGAGTATCTCATGTCCTTTGAGGAAGTGAAGAATGTCTCCACCTACGTGGGTGCCGCTCCTTTGCGTTTCCAGCTGACCTTTGCACCGGAAAAACCCAACAGCCGCTACGGTATGTTTTTGGTGGAAGTGCATGATTCTAAAACGATAGACGCTCTGTTCCCTGTAATTCAGGATCATCTGGACAATACCATGATAGACGGCATGAGCCAGCTCCTCAGATTCAACCTGGGTCCCGGAAGCAAAGGTGCCATCAGCACCCGGATACTGGGACCGGATTCACAGGTCATCCGGGAAGCCGCCGGTCAGATCAAAAGAATCTACTATGAAGCAGGAGCCATAGCCATAACTGATGACTGGGGAGATCCCGCCTCTGTTGTGAACATGAATGTTGATCCTGTACAGGTGAAACGGACCGGCCTTTCCCGGGTCGATGTGAACAACGCCCTGCAGCAGTCCTTTCTGGGAAGACAGATCGGGCTGTACAGAGAAAAGAATAAACTTCTTCCCATCCTGGCCAGACCTCCCCTGGAAGAGAGAAGCGGCGTACAGCAGGTCAATGAAATTCAGGTCTGGTCTTCTCAGACCGGACGGTATATTCCCCTGGCCCAGCTGACGGACCCGCCGGAACTGAAATGGGAAGATTCCAGAATACAGCGGAAAGACCGCCTGAGAGCCATGGAGGTCAAATGCGACCCCCGGGAAGGAGTTCTGGCCAGCACAATTTTCAATGCGACCAGGCCTCTTATTGAGGCTATAGAACTGCCCCCGGGCTACTATATTGAGTTTGCCGGAGAGTATGAGGACTCACAAAATGCCAATGCCGGTATCAGTCAGACCTTCCCTCTTGCCTTTCTGGCTATGGCGCTGACCATCTTTTTCCTCTGGAACAGGATCAAACAGCCCATTATTATCCTGCTGTCCATTCCCTTGTGTCTGATCGGTGTCGTATTCGGACTTGTTCTGACCAATACCTCCCTGGGATTTATGGCCATACTGGGTTCTCTGGCCCTGTTCGGTATGGCCATAAAGAACGC
Organism: Spirochaetales bacterium; assembly: GCA_028532905.1. Taxonomy (GTDB): domain Bacteria; phylum Spirochaetota; class Spirochaetia; order DSM-2461; family DSM-2461; genus Oceanispirochaeta. The sequence continues at coordinate 28,375 of JAQQAM010000029.1, read as the reverse complement.
CATTGTTATGGTGGATGAAATTGACCTTCAGATCAGTGAAGGAGTGGCTCCCTACCAGGCTCTGCTGGGTGCATCCCAGAGCAGACTCCGTCCTGTTATGATGGCGACCCTCTCCACTGTAATGGGTATGGCACCTCTTATTACGGATATATTTTTCCGCAGTATGGCTGTTGCCATTATGTTCGGACTGACTTTCTCGGCCTTTCTGACCCTGATTGTCTCTCCGACCCTCTATGCCATTTTCTTTAAAATTGAACCTCCTGAAGAGGCAGACCCTGCCCCGGACGAAGGGGTTCCGGTAACCGAATCAATTTAATGCACAACCGGCCTTCACGGGCCGGTTTTTTCGTATATAAAAGCCCCAATGTCCAATGATTTTCAGAAAACAATAGTAAAAATTCTCAGCCGCCCGGAAGGGAGTATGAATATTGGTGCGGTCTGCCGCAGTATGGAGAACATGGGGATCTCTCGTCTCCGTCTTGTGGGCAACCTGGAAGGGATTGATCCTGAGAAAGTCAGAATGATGGCCATCCACTCCTACGGGATCTATGAGCAGGCCGAGCGTTTTGAAACACTCCCTGATGCCCTGAGGGATGCTGTGATTGCTTCGGGTGTGACCCGGCGGCGGGGAAAAAACCGGAAGCGCCTGTCCCGCCTGCCGGAAGAACTGGCATCCTGTGCTGCCGGAACGGAAGACGGCACCATCGCACTGGTGTTCGGCAATGAACAGAACGGTCTGAATGATGAGGAGCTCTCGGCCTGTACGGAAGCCTGTCACATCCCCAGCCATCCCGACAATCCGTCTCTGAACCTCTCCCATGCCGTGCAGATCCTGTGTTATACCTTTTACAGAGAAGCCATTCAGGAAAAATCCGGCGCCTGTACACCAGTGGAGCTGAGCAGGGTGGAGGACCTGGCCGATACTGTAGAAGAGACACTGAAGGATTCGGGATACTATGACAAACCGGACCGCTTTAAAACAAGACTGTTTTTCCGGGATATCTTCGCCAGGGCTCTTTTGACACGAAGAGAAGCGGAACACATGGAAAAGGTGTTCAGGAAACTGGGCACTCTTGTCCGCTCCGGAGATGATTAAAAATGAATAAAAACAAACAGGCGGTTGTCTATGCCCTGTCGGCGATTCTCCTCTGGTCAACGGTTGCAACGGCTTTTAAAAAATCCCTGGAGCTGGTTTCAGCCTTTGACCTTCTGCTCCTGTCCTGCCTCTGCTCTGTTGTGGCTCTGGGAGGGGTCATCTTTTTCAAGGATCTCAGCTTCAGAGCCCTGAAAATATCCAGAGAAGAGGGATTGTCCTGTTTTACGGGAGCCCTACTCAACCCGGTGTCCTATTACCTGGTTCTGTTTTACAGTTATGATCTCCTGCCGGCGCAGATTGCCCAGCCTTTGAACTATACCTGGCCCCTCATGCTTGTCCTGCTCTCTATGCCGCTGTTAAAAAAGAAGCCTGCTCCTGTTGACGGTGCCGCCCTTCTCATCTGTTTCGCGGGCATTGTGCTGATCAGCAGCGGAGGCAGGAGCGGTGATCTGGGAGATTTGAGCCGCCCGGGTATATTCCTGGCCCTCTTCAGTTCCATACTATGGGCTCTGTACTGGCTCATGGGCAAAAGATACAAGGGCAGGCAGGAAGTCCGATTGTTCTGGAATTTTCTTCTGGCCCTTCCGGTTTTACTTGTAATAAAGCCCTTTCTGTCCCCTGGTTTTCCCGATCTCAGTTTGAAAATTGTATTATGGACAGGATGGGTGGGGTTCTTTGAAATGGGAATCACCTTTGTATTCTGGGGACTGGCCCTGCAGAAAGCCAGCCATCCGGCAGTGATCAGTCATCTGGTCTACCTGTCTCCCTTCCTCTCCCTTTTCTGGATATCCCTTATTCTGAGAGAATCGATACAGATGAGTACAGTAGCGGGTCTGGGGGTCATCATCTTCGGTATTCTGTTCAGAGAATTCCTTTCAGGAAGAGGAAAAAGCGCCTGAATCCCTATTTAGGGCCGGGCAGAGCTTTGCGGATCTCTTCGGGGATCTGTGCCGGATTATACCCGGTCTCTTTAATCCGTCCGTCCCTGGCCTGGAGGATGGTCTTTTTAGCGCCCCTCTGATCTACAGTAAATTCCAGCAGGCCGAAGCTGATTTTGGAACCTGAATAGATGATATCCTCCACCAGAATAAAACTCTCTTCCGACGGAATCAGTTCTTTACGCATCTGCTGAATCTTTTTCATGGTATAGGCAATCTTCACGCCGGCTTCCCTGACCTGGGCCTCGGCCTGATCTTTCTGCCTGTAGTTGAGGGGAGTCGCCTCAGGACCGGAACACTGCTTTGTATAGTAGGCCAGTTGCTTGTCCATTTCGTTCTGAATATGTCTGAGATTTTCGAGCTCTTTCAAGGCATCGAAAAACTCATCCAGATCCTTTGGAGGAACACCGGCCACCACATTGGTCTTCGCTTCATAAAGGCTGCCGATTTTCCGGCATTTGACCCACTCTTTCACAACCGTCAATCCTCCGACGATTTCACAGCGTCCCCCTTCCAGAAGCAGATCTCCGTCGATTTTAACAGTTGAATTCAGAAGAGAACCCGAAATAAAGGCGGAACCCTTCACTTCTGCAAAAGAGCTTTCAATAAACCGGGCATAAAGGTCACCCCCTACACCCAGATGTCCCTCTTTATCCCCGTTAATTCCGGACTGTAGGATCAGATTTCTTCCCGCTTCCAGGTGAACCCGTCCCACACTCTTGGCAATCTGAATATCACCGGAAGCCTTAACAGAGAATCCGTCCGCCACATGGCCTTTGACAATGACTGATCCCGGAAAACTGAGATTCCCTGTCTCATAATCCACATTGTTGACCGTTACAACAGGTTCCACAATAACCGCACCCCGGTCCAGGCGGACATTCCCCGACTCCAGAGCCACTATGGTATTGCCTTTAATTTCCGTATTGTCTCCGGGAACAAGGCTCTCACCCTCATCAGAAGCCTTAGCCTCTACCCGCTCTCCGAATATATCGGTACCGTCAACCGGTTCAACAGGAGCCTGAAGTTCGGCAAGGACATCGCCGGCTTCCTTATACTGAATAAAATTCAGTTCCTTCAGATCGATACGGCCGAAGGGAAGCTCCCGGAAAGGTTTTCCTGTTGCCAGGCTGAAATTGTATTGAACCTGGCCTCCCCTGCCGTCAACAGCAGGAGTTCCCTGAGCCACACAGATCCACTCATTATAACACTCGGAAAGGATGCAGCGCTCTATGGCACTCTTGTCAATTCCGCTGCTGATTCTGTTATCTCTGAGTACATGCTGAAGAATCTCTTCAGTGACTCCCCCGCCGCCGATTTTCGGTGGCTCAATAAAGATTTCAGCTTTCATCCTGTCCTCGCGGATACGGACCTGAATATGAGGAGAGAGATGAGCGCCCGCAGGCCATTCCACCAGCTTGTTCACCGAACCGTCCGCCTGTTCTATGATCTCTTCTATTTTGATCATTCTGACCATGGGGATTTCAAGAATCTTCATTCTGTTAATGACTTCTTCCGCAAAAACACGGTTATCCGGGCTGGCGGGTGGATAAACACGAAGAACGGCAAAACCGTTTCTGTAGTAGAGGCTGAATCTTTTACCGGAATCATTATTTGAGGACATACCAATATACTAAAGGACAGTTAACCAGCCTGCAAGTCCCTGCGAATCTGAACTTCCTCTGAACGCTATAAGATTATTCAATGACTTATAATCAAAAAAAGATCCCGGAGCCGGGATCTTTTTTTATGTTGAATTCGAATCAGGCTGACGCTTTTTTACTGCGCAGTCTCTGTTCACCGTATATAAAGGCGATGACAGCTATACCAATCAGCATAACAACCTGTGTGGGTGCAGAGGACAAACCAATCCACTTGCCCACAAGATCAGGACGGAGCAGCGTCAGAGCTCCCACGCCCAGGGCAATGCCCTCGTACCACTTGTTCCTGATAAAGAAGTATCCCTGGGTCAGAGCTGCAAAGGCAAACATAGCCAGCAGGGCGGTTACAAAAATCCAGGCCGCATATGCCACAGAATCAACTCCAATCAGAAGAAGCTCTGTATTGAAAATAAACATAAAGGGAAGTATGGCCGTCCGGATATCGTAGGTGAATCCCTGAACCCCTGTCTTGATAGGATCAGACTTGGCTATAGCGGCTGCCGCAAAGGCTGCCAGACCTACAGGAGGTGTATCATCTGCCAGGATGCCAAAGAAGAAAACAAAAAGATGTGCAGCAATCAGAGGAATGATGATTCCGTTTTTCTCACCCAGTGTCAGAATAACCGGTGCGGTCAGGGAAGCCATAACAATATAGTTGGCTGTGGTGGGCAGTCCCATCCCCAGAATCAGACTCGCAATGGCTGTGATAATCAGAATCAGAATAAAGTTGCCCCCTGAAAGGACTTCAATGACTTCAGTGATAATGCCGCCCAGTCCCAGTGTGACAACTCCTACAATAATACCGGCAGAAGCTACGGCGACACCGATTCCCATCATATTCTTGCCGCCGGCAACCAGGGATGTTCCGATCTGCCAGCAGGCATGCTTGAGAGCTTTGGGAATGGAATCTTTCTTCTTCACCGCATGGTAGACATTCTGAACAAAAATCAGAACCGTCAGGGCCAGAATGGCTCTGAAAGCCGCCAGAGCAGGAGAGTGTCTGAACACGACCAGCTCTACAATCAGAAACAGAAGAGGAATCAGAAAATGAATACCGCTGATAAAGGTTTTCCAGAACTGGGGAAGGTCTGCCTTGGGAATCCCTTCCAGTCCCAGTTTGGAGGCTTCCAGGTGGGTGATATACATCAGGGCGATATACGAAACAACCGCAGGAATAAAGGCGGCTCTAATCACTTCCACATATTCCAGATTACAGTATTCCGCAATAATAAAGGCGGCGGCTCCCATAATCGGGGGCATGAGCTGGCCATTGGTACTGCAGGCGACTTCAACGGCTCCCGCCTTGTGGGCCGGATAGCCTACACTCTTCATAAGGGGAATGGTAAAAGTACCGGTTGTTACCGTATTGGCAATACTGGAGCCTGAGACCATCCCTGTCAGACCGCTGGCAAGAACGGCGGCTTTAGCCGGACCGCCCTTATAACGTCCCAGAAGACTGAAGGCCAGATCAACGAAATACTTACCCGCACCGGCCTTGTCCAGCATGGCACCAAACAGTACAAAGAGAAAAACAATGGTCGCGGAAACATCCAGGGGCACACCGTAGATTCCCTCTGTGGAGAGTGTAATCTGTCCGATGAATCTTTTTATGGAGACACCCTTGAATGCCAGTACGGCCGGCATATAGGGGCCGAAAAAACTGTACAGAATAAAAACAATGGCAACGATGGGCAGGGCCGGGCCAAGGGCTCTTCTGGCGGCTTCCAGTAGAAGAATCACCAGAGTAAATCCAAATATGATATCCCGCTGAAGGGGCATACCCTGACGGCCGCTGATACCGACATAATCAATAGCGATATAGAGGGCAAGAGCTGTGGCCAGAACAGTTATAATGATATCGACCACGGAATAGCGGTCGTTGTTTGCAAAATAATTAAGAAACCTGTTTTTCTTTGGTTTCTTGAACATCGGATGGCTTAAAAACACCAGACAAATAGCAAATGCAAGATGAATGGATCGTACAAGAGTACTTTCCAGCAGAATAAAAGATGAGATGGATAACTGAAAAATAGACCAGGTGGCGGCAATAACTGGTATAAGCCAGCGGCTTATGCCTGACTCGACATTACGAGTCCCCCCCTCTGCTTCATCGACAATTCTCTGAGCCTTATCGAGATCAGCATCACTGGGTTGGTTTTCAAGTTCTTTTAACATATAAAAAACGGCTCCTTGGGAAATCTCTGTCTATTTAAAAGACAGATACACCCCGGCAGAACTGCCGGGGTAAAATTAAAACTTACGTTTCAAAAAAGCGGATTATTTAAGACCGGCTTCCTTGAAGTATTTCATGGCACCATCGTGGATGGGTGCAGAAAGACCTGTGAGCATGCTCTCTTTTGTGAGTACAGCATAGGCAGGGTGGAGTTTCTTGAAATCTTCAAAGTTTTCAAAAACCTCTTTGGTGATGGCGTAAACAATTTCATCGGGAACATCGGCAGATGTACAGAGAGTCGCCTTAACACCGAAAGTATCTACATTTCCGCTGTTTGTGGCACCGGGATACTCGCTTACGGGAATATAAGATGCGGCATAGTAGGGGAACTGACTCAGGAGACCGTCAATGGCTGTGATGGGAACGAAGTGAGCCTTTCTCTTACCGGAAGTAGCTTCCTTGAAAGAACCGTTGGGGTGTCCCACGGTGTAGAAATAGGCATCAATTCTTCCATCCTGAAGCATTTTTGCTGCTTCAGAAGCCTTCAGGCTTTCGGCTTTGATATCTGTTTCCCAGTTGATTCCGTAGGCTTCCATTACATCAATGGCGTTTCCTCTCTGACCGGAACCGGGGTTACCGATGTTGATGATTTTTCCTTTGATATCTTCAAAAGTTTCAATACCGGAATCATCAGCAGCCAGAAGAGTGACTGATTCGGGATGGATGGAGAATACGGCTCTCAGTTTATCCTGAGCTCCCGCATCTGCCCAGTCGGCAGTTCCATTGTAAGCCTGATACTGTCTGTCAGACTGAACAATACCGAATTCAAGGTCACCGGCCATAATGGCATTGACATTGAATACAGAACCGGCTGTTGATTCAACAGTTGCTTTGATTCCGTAGGTATCAAAGTTCTGGTTTACCATTTTACTGATAGCACCGCCGGTGGGGTAGTATACACCTGTAACACCACCGGTTCCGATGGTGACGAAGGTTCTCTTGGGTGCTGCAGAAGCATCGCCTTCACCCTGGCCAGCTGCAAAAATCATAGAAGCGCTGATCAGAAGAAGTACTGAAATGGTCAAAAACTTTTTCATTTTATCCTCCAAAAAAATAAGTACATTATTAATTATGCCCGTAAAGGCATGAATCCCAATTAATCCCCGGGTCCCGCAAGAGAGAACGGGTACGACAATACAATCCCCGGAGGGTAATGCAAACAATTCTGCAGGGTACTTGACCCCTATGAAGTTTATCAGCCGGCAGATACTGTTACGTGTTCAGATAAAGGTCTGAATGAACAGCTGCCTGATATCGTCAAGAAAATGAAGAATCGAATAATTGAATAATTAATCGATATTTATACAAAAATACTATCGTATCTTTATTTATTGATCAAGGATATGTAAAAAAAAATATATATTCCTACCGGATTGTATGAAAAAAAACCCTTTCTGATACAATACCGGCTGTTCCTGACAAAAAGGCCCAATTTGTCAGGAAGGAAATCTCCAATTTAGATTGAAAACTTTAGCATTTATCTATAAAATATTATCTGTATCAGGAGCAGTAATGAAATTAAAAGAAATTATGAAACTTACAGATGCCGAGCTGGTGTGCGGAGATGTGGATTCCCTTGAATACAGCAATGCTTTCAGTTCAGATCTGATGAGTGATGTCCTCACAAATGAGGCGGATGAAGCCATTCTCATCACAGGACTGGCCAATGTTCAGGCAATCCGGACAGCCGAGATGGCCGATATCAGCTGTATCCTGTTTGTCAGAGACAAAACCATCCCGCCCAATATGGTTCGCCTTGCTCAAGAGAGTGATATTACAATCCTGAAAACCAGGCATACCATGTTCTGGGTCTGCGGTGTTCTGTATCAGGCCGGACTTGTTCCCGTCTACTGAGAATCAAGATACCCGTAGATCTCATTTTTAAACAATTCCCATTCTTCCAGATTTTTGAGTCTCACCAGTCTGTGTCTGTAATCTGCAGGCATGGGGGTGGTATTGAATGTGTACACAATAATACCTTTCAGGTAGTTAAGGAGTGCGGTTTCCCGGCTGAACTGCCTCTTCATCCTTTCAAGGAGATCTTCAATAAATATTCTGAAATTATTATTGCCTAGAGGATGTCCTTCCCCATCCTCTGCTCTGCCGGTTTCATCATATTCCAGAATCTTCCGGGGCAGCAGAGGATCAGCCATCAGGCCTCTGCCGATCATCCAGCACTCCTGACCGGGAAATTTCTTTTTCAGATCTGCGTAATCCCGGACAGTCCGGATATCTCCATTGTAGCAAATGGGTTTGCCGTACAGTTCCAGAGCCTTGTCAAATCCTTCCAGATCGACTGAGCCGCTGTACATCTGTTTTCCCAGACGGGGGTGCAGTGTAAGACCTGCCAGAGGAAAACCTTTGAGTTCGGGCAGAAGTCTGAAACTCTCTTCTCGGTTGTCCATTCCCAGGCGTATTTTCATTGATATTTTAATATCCAGGCAGGAAAAAGCCTTATCCAGAATATTCAGGATACCCTCTGTATCAGGAAGAAGGCCGGCCCCCTTCCCCTTCCGGACGACTCCCCGGCTCGGACAGCCCAGATTCCAGTTCAGTTCTGTGAACCCTGCTGCTTCCAGAGCTCTGGCGGCGGTAATGAATGCTGAAGATTCAGATACCAGAAGCTGGGGGATTTCGGGCACCCTTGTTTCTCCGGGAAGGGCTGTCATTCTGAGGGTTGCCGGCGAGACCCGTTTGACTCTGTCGGGTATAGGCAAAAAAGGTGTCACAGAGGCGCTCAGGCCGGAAAAATGGTCATAGTAACAGCTGCGGAATGTCCTGTCGGTCACACCTTCCAGAGGAGCCATAATGATGTTTGTCATTTGGAATATCTTGTTTTATTCGCTGTGATCCGGATATTTCCGCTGGATCTGTTTGAGAATAGGGAGAACTTCAAAGAAAATATCCACAAGTTCCGGATCGAACTTGCTGCCGGCACAGTCTCTGATCTCATTCAGAACATCCTCTTCGGTCCAGGCTTCCTTATAGACCCGTCTTGAACTGAGGGCATCAAACACATCGGCCAGGGACACGATCCGGGCATACAGGGGTATGCTCTCCCCTTTCAAACCAGTACCGGAAGGAAGAATTTCATCTGCCTTGGCATCTACCCAGTTGATCTGACCCGGATAACCGGAGCCGTCCCAGTTTTCATGGTGACTGACGGCAATATCTCTGGCAATACTGTCCAGGTCTGATTCTTCTTCCGCAAAAAGTCTGGCCCCCACATAGGTGTGGGACTTCATAATTTCATATTCTTCATCATTGAAACGGCCGGGCTTTTTCAGAATGATATCCGAGATACCCACCTTCCCCACATCGTGGAGCATGGCGGCCATTCTGAGGGTATCCTTCTGTTTCTGAAGAGTATCTTCCGGAATATCCCTCCGCCGGGCCCAGGCTTCATAGATTTCACAGGAATAGGACCCCACCCGGTTTACATGAGCCCCCGTTTCCTTGGGGTCTCTGAGCTCCGCCATCTGAATCATTCTGAGCAGAAGGGTACGGGTCATCCGGGCTCTCTGCAGGGCGACGGTGGCAGTACTGGCAAAGTGGAGAACAAATGGTTCATCAGTTTTCTTGAAACTGGTGATATTGCCCTTGGGGGTTATGGCATTTAACAGCTGAAGCACCCCCAGAACCTCCCCCTGATTTGTAATAAGGGGGAAGGTCAGTGATGAAACAGTCTTATATCCTGAAACTTCATCAAAGTGGGTATTAAAACTGTAGGGTTTTTCTTCAGGGATATTGTACATATCCGTTATATTCAGGTGGGTGGCCTTTGCTGCCACATACCCTGAGATAGTTTTTTCGTTTACAGGGATTCGAAAAATATCAAATCCCAGTTTCTGACCTTCCGCCAGTTTTTTCTGAAGGGTGTCGTTCTGGGCATATTTAATTTCCAGCTCGTTTCCATCCTTGATGTAAATCGAACCCGCATCAGCCCCGACAGCCTCTCTGGCATAAAAGAGAATTCTCTCCAGCAGAATATCAAGGTCCTGAATTTTATTCAGATCCTTGTCTATCTGCAGAATCTTCTTCATCTGGTTGGTCATAAAATCATCCTATCTATTTTTAATTTAACGCCTTTATGCCTGAAATTCAAAATCTGCCACATGTCTTGATGTAACAGCGGCCCCTACGATCTTCTTGACTTCTCCATGGACAGGATCATCCTGATAGGCATCCAGGTCCTCTTTGGAATTGTGAATCGAGATAAGAACCAGATCACAGGCAGCGTCTGCAGGATTGTAATTAATACCGCATTCCACATCAACCAGTGAGGGAACTTTCCCCTTCATTCCTTCTATTGCTTCTTTCAGGGCAGGGGCATCAGCCTTGTCCTTCAGTGTCCACATGACAATATGTTTTACCATTCTTTCATCTCCTTCTTCCGCAGTCTCATCAAAGGAGTCTCTGCGGCGTTCCTGTTCAGGCTCTAAAACCTGATAATTTTTTTAACTGGCGTATCCTATACTACAACAAATTTCGGTTTGGGGGGTTATAAGATTAAGTATCAAAATCCTGATCCTCTAAACGTCTTCCCAGCGGCCGCTCTCCCCTGACCGGAAAATAGCTTCCAGAACCTTCATATTCTGAAGAGCATCTTCCAGAGGGACATGGTTCTCCTGTTCTCCCTTCAGAGTTCTGACAAAGGACTCCGCCTGCAGTGTATACTGGTCACATACCGGAAAATCCATCAATTTATGTTCCTCACGGTAAAACTCACCCCGGCTCAGAAACAGTCTGCAGGATTTATCAGGGGGTGCATTGAAGGGGATTTCCACCTCAAGACGTCCTTTGGTTCCGAAAATCTGCATTCTCTGATAGGGAATGAGCTGAGTGGAAACAGAAAAGGAAGCCTGCCCGGAGGGAAACTGCATCATGACAGAACACAGCCGGTCTATACCGGTTTCCGGATCATATTCCAGAAGAGATGCCACCTTTACAGGCTCTTCTCCGAATATAAAGCGGGATGTGGTCACAGGATAGCAGCCGATATCCAGTATGGCTCCTCCGCCGATATCTTTCCTGTTCCGAATATTGTTTTTATCCACATTATAGTAGCTGAAGAAACCCTGTACATTTCTCAGTTCTCCCAGTTCCCCGCCCTGGGCCATTTCTCTGGCCTTGAGCCACTGAGGATGATACCGGACCATAAAAGCCTCGCTCACAGTCAGGCCAGTTTTATCCCTGAGTTTAATCAGATCTTCTATTTCCCGTGAATCCAGGGAGATCGGCTTTTCACAGAGGACATGCTTGCCCGCCTCCATGGCTTTCACAGTCCATTCAATATGCATATGATTGGGAAGAGGATTATAGATGGCTTCCACATCCGGATCGGCCAGAAGCTCTTCATAACTGCCGTAGGCTCTGGGGATATTCAGTTCTGCAGCCGCCTGTTCGGCACTTTCCAGATTCCTGGAGGCAATGGCGAAAACCTCACCGTTTTCAGATTTATTTATGGCAGGAAGAACTTTTTTCATGCCTATATTGGCAGTGGACAGAACTCCCCATTTCACTTTTTTCACTATTTTGTGCTCCTTTTCTCTATCTTTGCAGTTTAAATACATTTATAATAGTCGAATTTTTAGGGAAAGGGAACGATTATATAAGTAATGGACAAGTTTGAAAAATATCTGAAGACCATACCGGTCATGCCCGATGTGGCCACAAAAGTACTCACTTTCGCTGAGGATCTGGATGAGGTATCCTTTACAGAGCTGGAAAGCCTGATCAGTATGGACCCCGGACTGACAGCAAAAATTCTAAAAGTGGCCAACTCGGCTCTCTATGCCAGACAGCAGCAGATTTCCCGTCTGCAGACAGCCATTTCTCTAATGGGATTCAAAGCCATCAAGAGCCTGGTTATGCTGCTGACCGCATCCAATATGTTTTCACAGAAAGCGGTCTCCCCTTTTTACAAATATTTCTGGCAGCACTCTCTGATTACCGCTTTTATTGCCCAGAAACTCTGTGATCTATCAGGGAATGCCAGAATCCGTGAAGAATCTTTTCTGGCTGGCCTCCTTCATGACATCGGTCAGATGAGCCTTTATGAATCACAGAAAAACGGATATGACGGCATTATGGAATATGTCAATCAGGATGAAAACAAGACTTGTGCCGAAGAGGAAGCCCTTTTTGGAGCCAACCACAGAGAAGTGGGACGCAAAATCATGGAAAGCTGGAATTTTCCGGCCATCTATGCGGATACTGCCGGGGAGCATGGCAATGTGAATATCCAGTCCCCTCACAAAGAACTGATTGTTATTGTTTCCATAGCCGATATTCTGTCATCCGTACTCCATGAGTTCGGTTTTTCAGAAGAGACCCGGAATGCCCTGGCGCCCTATCTGAAGTATTCGGGCATAAAACTGGAGCAGCTCAACTATTTCCAGGATAAATTCATGCTGGAAATGAGAGACGATCCTCTCTTTCAGGAGTGCAAGAGCCTGTTCCGTCTATAGAATCAGCTTTTCAATCAGTTTGTCAGTAGAGACGGAACACTGACTCTGGCTCCCAGAGTGGCAGAGAATTCCCAGAAGTTCAGATCCTGAGCATTCTGGAATGTGGAACTGCCTCCAATATTCAGGTACAGGGTCATGGTCTCCTTCACATAATACATTCCGAAATAGCTCTCTGCCTTCAGGGATTTTGCCATATCTCCGTTACCCCAGACATTGACAAAATATCCTCCCACTGCACCGAACAGACTGAGTTCCAGGTTTTCCGTATAGGTCTCGTTATGAAAATTGACGGTTCCCCTGAGTCCCCCTTTGGCTTCGAGAACACCGCTGGGCAGGTAATAGTCCACAATGGTGGATTCGCTTCCGTCTTCCAGATTGAACAGACCGTTGGCCGTAAGCCGAACAAGAGGTTTCCGGGCCACCACAAGACCGATGGAAGCCTCCTGCAGAGCCTGTCCCTTGATATTGCTTTCCGAGGCATCCGAAGTATTAGTAAGAAACTCAAACTGTCCGTAGGTTCTCGTAATGAACGGCCCCCAGTCATATGAGTTTTCCAGAGGGAAATAGGTGGAGGCATTCAGATTGACAAAATGGCTGCGGGTGAGATCCCTTTCGGGGAACATGGATTCCCGTTCCAGCTGGTACCGGTATCCCAGGGATGTATCCAGGAAGTTCCACTTCCACCCTGCCGAAAAACCGGCCAGAGGTTTAACAATGCTGAAATCCATAAATCCGGCAGGTTCAGTCACTTCTGTATCTGAAGTATCCCATGTCTCCCCGAAGAGACTGTTGCCGAAATAGAGACCCGCCACGGGAGTCAGAATCAGATTCCAGTCGGGAATGGTGAAGGGAACATCCAGTTCCATGGAGTGCATCTTGAACTGCCCCGCCGGATCTCCGTCAAAGGAGCGGTATTTCCGGTCCATATCGATTTTATAGGTCAGTCCCCAGCCCATCCAGGTGTTGATCCGGGTCTGATAGTTGGCATAGCCCCTGTAATTGATACGGGAGGTATCTGTAATATTCTGCGCCGAAACAGAAACAGAATCGGCATTCTGTCTGGCCAGCTGATTATAGTAGTACGCCGCATTCTCATACCGGGGATTCTGATAGTAGACCTTTTTATACTGAGCCATGGCCCGGGACCAGTTACCCGCCCTCTGGCTGACAATTCCCAGTTTGTAGTTGGCGGATATATTCCAGGGGTCCATTGCCAGAACCCGTTCAAACTGTTTAACCGCCTTCAGATTCTCTTCCATATCCAGATAGTATTCACCCAGTGAATAGCGCAGAAGATAGGTATCCTGCTCATAATAATAAATCTGACGGACCAGCTGCCGGTCCAGAATGGACTTCATATCCTGCAGGACTCCTGCGATCTCTTCACCCTCTTTCTTCATGTCAGGTACACGGGTTTTGATCTCTTCAACAAGGGCATCCGTCTCATCTGCAGCAGGGATCATAAACCCGGAGCCCTCCGGGTCTGTCCAGGCCGCTGCTTCCATATCAAATAGATGCTGTCTGTAAATGGTAAGGACATCGGCTTCCTCTTCCCACATGCTTTTCTGCTTTTCCCGGTTCATACTCCACAGATAACTCTCATACAGGCCGTAGCGGGAGGGAGGATCTTCATCGAACACTTCTGTTTCCAGGTATCTGCCGGCTTCTCCGTACTTACCGGAGAACAGAGCCAGACGGGAGAGGATATAACCGGCCAGGAAGGGTTCATCCCTCTGCACCTGCCGCAGTTCGTTCAGTGTAAAATACCTGTCCCAGGACCACTCGGATTCACCCAGCAGCTGCCTGAAAATCTCTTCATCATTGTTCTCTTTTTCCAGCAGCTGATTCCATTCCTCCAGAAGTGCCTCTTTATCTGCCTCCAGACCTGCACTTCTGAATACCCAGTTATTGTAGCTGTCAGAGGCATTGATATACTCAAGAGCGGCGGCGTCCGCTTTTTCTATCAACCCCGGATCATCGGGTTTCTTCTCCTGTGCGGCAATGGCTTTATCATAATTGCTCCGGGCCAGTTCCAGCTCTCTGGCACCCAGAAGATAGGCCTCTTCCAGCTCGGAAAACTGATCCCGGAACCGTGACATTCTGTCTATCAGGGAGAGCAGATCCATTGCTCTGGCATCAAATTCCTTCATGCTGATATAGAGCTTGTTGATCAGAATCCGCAGAGAGTGGTCCACAGCTTCCTCTTTCAGCCCGTTCCAGAAATAGGTCTGGGACAGAAGCTGTCTCAAGGGAATGTTATCAGGCTGTTCCGCCAGGGCATCAATATAGTCCTGGAGAATACCGTTTTTCATATTGATCTTCTCATCATAGACCTGCATATATTCCCTGAGCTCAGGGCTCTCTTCAAAGGTCTCATATATTCTGTTGACAATGGCTTCCGCTTTTTCTGTCTCACCCATCTGTCTGTAGGAACTTTCCAGTGCCAGATAGGTTTCCAGGTACTGGGGAGACGAATCGATCTCTTTCAGATAGATGTTCTCCGAATACTGGGGATAGCCGTTTACCGAGTGAATACTTCCCAGTTCCATAACTCTGTCATGGGAATCAAGGGCACTGTCCTGGGCTTCCTTGAACATGGTTTCCGCATCATCACTGCGGGCCATCCACAGGTAGGTCAGTCCCAGATTGACCTTCAGGTTCAGATCGTCGGGAAACTGTTCCAGCCCCTGAGTGAAAAACTCTATGGATTCCCGGTAGTTGCCGGTCCAGGCGGCCACTTTTCCGGCTTCCGCCCAGTAGGCGGCATTGTCGGGAGCCAGGGTCAGAAGCTGCCTGTAGACGGTGAGTCCCTCTGTGACCTCACCGTTCCAGATCCTGTTTTTGGCTGTCAGCAGAAGGGGATAGGGATCTTCCGGATCAAGACTTACCGCCTTGTTCAGGTTTTTTATAGCATTGATATAGTCTCCCAGCAATGAGTAGACCATAGACAGCACAACATAGGCATTCTTGTTGCCCGGATTCTCCTTGATGGCAGTTTCATAATAGGAGATGGACTGAAAAGGGTTGTCTATGGAGCGGTCGCTTCTGTTTTCAGGAAAGACAGGAGGAATCAGGGTCAGTTCTGCATCTGTCAGATCGGTTCTGAGAAAAAAGAAGGCATCCAGGAAGAAGTAATACCGCCCGTCGTACAGCCTTTTTTCAGGAACCTCAAACCGGATACGGTGTACCCCTTTTGTGAGATACAGGGTCTCCACCTCCATCCAGTAATAGGAAGGCGTATAGGCTTCCACAACGGCCACATCTTCCCTGTACACCATTACCGGCTCGGCGCCATCTAATACATAACGAAAGGTACTGGCAAAGGAGGGATAGGCTTTATCTTCCGGTCCGGGAGGAGTTCCTCCGTACCAGAAGGCATATTCCCCCTCCTCTTCCACGTAAAAGGCATACTCAGCAAAATAGGCCTGCCCTCCGTAGGGGGCATTCTGCTGAATCAGCTGTAGGGACTTATACCCCGAAGCCCCGTAATTGAATACCGCAGATGTTGCAAAGTTGGTGGAAACAGCAGATTCCCCTTCCAGAAAAACTAGCCCCTCTTCACTTAAGGGAAATACGGGAGTCAGTTTTACATTTTCGGGAGCTTCTTCTCCCGTTTCAGCATTTTCTGTTTCCGCCCCGGATGCTTCCGGGGTTTCGGGATTCTCCTGGGAAAAAACAGCCTGAGGCTGGAGTATATGGATCAGCACCAAAAAAATGATGCTCAATATGCTATTAGAATAAAGATACTTCATAACAACTTTATCTCCTGAATAATATACAGTATAATCATATATACCAGTATGCAGCTAAAGAAAAGAAATTTCCTGCCGGAAACCATTGTAACAGCTATTATAATCGGTTCTATATCCGTTTTACCAATCCTCGATTTTGGAATCAGCTCCGCCATGATGCTGATTATGAGTTCTTGTGTCCTGATGTCATTCTGGCATGGAAGACTGGCTGGCCTTCTCGTTCTGGTGATCGCACTCATAGTCCATATGACTGCTGAGATTTATGCGTTTAATGTATTCCCCGCAGTTCTGCCCACAGTCAATGTTATCAGTCTGAGCATTCTGCTTATCTATCTGGGTGGAGCTCTCAGAAAACTCAGGGAATACAAACTCACCAAAATTATGCACCGTTTCAGACGGGTATCCAACGAAAGAAATCAATTGAGTAAAATATCCCAGGCTCAGCAGGGCATCATTCAGGAGCTTGAGGAGAGGGTTACTCGTCAGAAAGACGCCATCAACCTTCTGTATGACAAAATCAATGAAATTGACTGCCTGGACACAAATCTGAGTATCTCCAAACTCCTGGATACGGTAACCCATTTCACAAATGCCGAATCTCTGTCCCTCTGGGTGTATAATCCGGCTAAAAATAAACTGAATCTAAGAATGAGAAAGGGAATAGAACCGGAAAACAGTGAGTCGGTTTTGGATCTTCAGGAATCCATTGAAGGCTGGGTATTCAGAAATAACCAGCTCTTTTCCATGAGAATGACCCTGGATTATGATAACCTGAGTCAGCTCAACAGCAAGGAAAGCATAATCTGTGCTCCTATTGTTCTGGACAACACAACCTGGGGCGTCCTTAACATTGAATCCCTTCCCTTTATCAAATACAGCGGTTACACAGAGAATCTGATTCAGATCATCATAAGCCTGGCGCAACCAGCTCTAAAAAAGTCTCTGGACTTTGAAAAACTCCTGTTAGGAGAAGAACAGCATGAGATAACAGGGCTGCCCCAGTTTACCCAGCTGTACAGGGTTATGGATAAAAGCCGTTATGATGAATCAGGAACCCTTAACTCCTCCAGTCTGATCATTCTGGAGTTCCAGGACTATAGTGAACGGATAGAACAATACGGAACGGAGAAAATCATAAAACTGCAGGCGGAACTGGCCAAAGGCCTGGCAGAGCTTCACAGTAATAATGCCGAGCTGTTTCATTACAGGGATGATTCAAAGATGGCCCTTTATGTCCCTCATATGGACTTTGACGGGTGTTCCCTATTCTGCCTGGAAGCCCTGGAGCATGTGAACTCCAAAGTCTGGGAACTGGAAGGGAATAAAATCAATCCCGATCTGAATCTGGGTTATGCATCCAGTGGAACAGGAGAGAAAATGGACCCTGATGACCTGATAAAGCGGGCGGAATTCCTGCTGGAGGTTCAGAAGATATGAGCCGGAAGGACTCATATGCCTATATTCATAAACTTCGATCTCTTTTCATTCCCCGAACACCCAGTGCCGCCCTCGAGGCAGCCAAGTCAGATTTACTGCCCATAGAAGCTTTTACCTATAAATCCACCGCCCTGAATCCGATTCTGAAAAAACCCTACAACCTGGATGAAATTGAATGGCTTTTGGCTAAAAGAGACAGGGACCTTGAAACCAACCTGATTCTGAAAACCGTCTTGAGTGAGATTTCCCGGTATGAAGACAAGGAAGTGGCCCTTTTTGCCGCTGAAAGTCTGAATGCTCTTGAGAAAGAATACAACAGCCGCCTTATGGATCTGAAAGATAAAATAAAGGTAGACCATAAACCGGAGGACAAGTCCCGGGCTGCCCAGATATACTATCAGATGGCTCTTCTTAATTCGGATGAAAGTACTTTATGCAATTTTTATATGAAAGAAGCCTACCAGATACTGATCAGGATGGTGAAGGAAAAAACCGCAGGACGGGAAGACGGTGCCCTTCTGATCAAAGTTTTGTTAAACCTGAAACTCTACGACCAGGCCGAACGGCTTCTGCCGGATCATAAAAGATACCGTTTGCTGAAGCTTGAGATAGCTTACAGCAAAAAAAGCCTGCCTCGTGTGAGGAAAATTCTGGAAGAGATCAGGGAGGACACCGACAGAAGCGCAGAGGAACAGAAGGCTCTTGATTTCTGGACGGACAGCCATGAGTGATACTGCAGAAAAAAGAATATGCGTCTGCATCGTTCTGGAAGGCTCCTACCCCTATATCACCGGGGGAGTGTCTGCCTGGGTTCATGATCTGATCAAAAACCTTCCCGAAGTGGACTTTAAACTCTTCACCATATCACCTGAAGCCAATCAGCCCCTGCGTTATGAACTCCCCCCTAATGTGATTGAGAGCCGGGATATTCTGATTGGAGAACCCGCCGGTACAGTCTTCAAATCTCCCCGGAAAGGGGTGAGGCTGATGAAGGAGATTTTCCGGTTTCATCAGGTCATGGGCGAGAATAAAGATCCTGATGTTAAAAAGATGATCAGTATGATGCCGGAAAAGCGGTTTCTCTACCACCTTGCGGTCAAATCGAAGGTCGGCTGGAATATGATCACCAATGGGAACAGAAAGAATAACCCCCTCTACCCTTTTTCCGATTACTACTGGGCCTGGAAATCCTCACATGACATGCTCTTCAGTGTATTGGGAGCCGAAGCGCCTGAGGCGGATATCTATCATGCCGTTTCCACCGGATTTGCCGGCCTGGCCACCCTGGCGGCCCGACTGCGTCATAAAAAGCCTTTTCTTTTGACAGAACACGGCCTCTACCATAAAGAGAGGGAGATGGAGATCCGGAAAACCAGTATTGTCCGGGGCTATCAGAGGGATATGTGGACCAAAATCTACAACAAGATCAGCCGGATCTGCTACAGCCATGCTGACCATATAACAGCCCTGTTTGAAGAAAACAGGCAGAAACAGCTGGAATTGGGAGCTCCTGCCGATAAAACAGAAGTGATTCCCAATGGAATTGATGTGGAGCGCTTTACCATAGACCGGGAACCCCGGGAGGGGTTTCATGTGGGTCTGGTGGGACGGGTTGTTCCCATTAAAGATATTAAAACATTCATATCCACCTGCAAAATCGTTGCCGACAAGGTTCCTGAAGCCCGGTTCTACTGCATAGGCCCCACCGATGAGGATGAAGGTTATTATGAGGACTGTAAGCTTCTTGTGGAAAATCTTAAGCTTCAGGATGTATTCGAGTTCACCGGACGGCAGGATGTGAGGGACTATTACAAGTTCCTTG
Organism: Spirochaetales bacterium; assembly: GCA_028532905.1. Classification (GTDB taxonomy): domain Bacteria; phylum Spirochaetota; class Spirochaetia; order DSM-2461; family DSM-2461; genus Oceanispirochaeta. The sequence continues at coordinate 8,966 of JAQQAM010000029.1, read as the reverse complement.
ATGTTTTGCTGCTCACAAGTGTCCGGGAAGCTCAGCCTCTGGTTTTTCTGGAAGGATACTGTGCCGGTGTGCCTGCGGTGTCCACCATAGTGGGTAATGTTCCGGAGCTGCTGAACTTCGATGAACGCTTTCTAGCGCCCTCCAAGGATGCCAGTAAACTGGCGGACGGCATTATGACTCTCTATAACAACCCTGCGGAAGTGGAGAAACTGAGAGTAAAAAACTACCAGAAGGTTCTCAACTTCTATGATAAAAAAGACCTGCACAAACGGTACAGAGTCATGTACAGGGAACTGGCGGAATTGGAGATTGAGGACTAGCTATGGCCGGAATTGGATTTGAGCTGAGAAAAGTAGCCTCTCTGGGGAATGCCCGGGGCATCTTTCAGGCCTCCCTGTCGGGAATCATGATTGTGGCCGGTCCCTGGCTGATCTCCATACTCACAATCCTGATGTTTCAGCAGCCTGTGATGGGTATACCGGCGGAGTTCAGACAGCTGTTTACAGCCTCCACCGTTTATATCTATGCCACATCCCTTGTGATCAACGGCGGCTTCCATTACATCTTCACCCGGATACTCTCGGATTATCTGTACCGGAATGAAAACCCCAAAGCCTTCGCCTATACCGTGCAGTATATGCTTAAATCGAATATCGTCTTTATTCCCCTGGCCTTCGGTATGGTGCAGTTATTTTTTCATAACATATCCGTCCTGCATAAGGCGGGCTTTATTATCCTCTTTGTCACCATCAATCACATATGGATTCTGATGCTCACAGCCAGTGCCATGAAACGCTTCAATCAGCTCCTGCTGGGATATATCATCGGCATGTCCAGTTCACTCATTCTTATGAAGATGGCCATGATGTTTGTCAGCAGTGAAGCCCTTCTTCTGGCCTATGCGACGGGTCAGGTAATCCTGTTTCTGATTGTACTGTTCTATTTAAGAGGGGATATGGGATATGACAAAGTCACCCGGAAAGGAGACTTTCTGAAGTACAGCCGCCGGTACTATTACCTGTTTTTTACCGGATTTGTCTATTACGGGGCCTTATGGGCAGACAAGTTTATCTATTGGTATCTAAGGGGAGAGGCCATCGGTTTTACATCCCTCCGCCTGTATCCTGAATATGATGTCATCGTCTATCTCACCAATCTGATGATGATTCCCGGCATGGTGTTTTTTGTGATCTACTCGGAAACCGAGTTTTTTGTATCCCTTAAAAAGTTTCTGGACAGCATGTCCAATAAACCCTATCACGAGATTCAGGCCAATCAGCGTATACTGGTCCGGGCCAACCGCAAGATCCTGAAAGAACAGATCGGCCTGCAGGCGATTTTCACCCTTCTTTTCATCACCTGGTCCCTGAATGATCCGAACCTGAGTCAGCAGCTGAGAATCATCTTTCCCACAGCCCTGTCCATTATGGTTCTGGGACTCTATGTCTGTATTATGAACTTCCTCTTTTATGTGGAACAGTACAGACAGGTGCTGATCAGCTGCCTGATATTCTTTTTGACCAATGTTCTTCTGGCCTGGTACGGAGAAGGGGGTGATTGGATTACTCCGGGGATCTCCTCACTGGCCGGAATTCTGCTGGCGACTCTGACAGCCGGACTCTTTCTGAACCATGCTTTACAGAATCTGGACCGTACCATCTATACCGCCATTACAAAGGGCCGGTTACGGGAAATCAGGGAAGCTCACCAGAAATTAGCTCAAAAATCGTTATAACTTTCCGGAATTTCACAGAAAAAACACATAATAATTCCATTAATTAGTGAATTTAACGATCACAGATGTATAATTAAGTACATTCATCATAGAGAAAACCATTTATTTAAAAAACGTAATACTGAATAAAACACGGAGGTGTTTATGAACAAATTGACAGGTATTATTATACTTTCTCTATCCGCACTGCTTCTCTTCACTGGCTGTACTACTGATGTGGAAGACACAGCGGGAACCGATTATCTTTTGGCCGGTTACTATATGATTGCCGGGGAAGAGACTCCTTTGACCGATGATGACGGGGGTAACTCAAGAGCCACTGCACCAGCGTACTGGGATAATTATTCAAATTATACATATGCTGAGTTGATAGCTCTGGGAACAGACGGGCTGAAAATTAATAACTATCCCGAACGGGGACAGAAGACCTATGTGACTGTTGAGGCTACTGATGTTGCTGATGTGTACAAAGTGACATCCCGGACAGAATATCCCAAAAAAGAAGAGATATTTGATTATTATCTGGAAGAGTACTATCTGACCCCCGCATCCTGGTCAGCTGGCGAGCTCTGGTCCGAAGGGGTTGTCTGTACAGCTGACGGAACAGAAGATGAAACCTATAGGGAAACCATGGAAGTCCACTTCCAGGACGGCAGTGTCCGTTATGAATGGATTGCCGATGTTCATCCTGATGCCGGCGGAACAGCTGAATATGCCATGTTTGACATTGACGGTGATATGTCATTCCCGTCAGAGTTCACCGGTCCTGCAGCAGGTGATTCCTCCTGGAGCAGCAAGGTCTACTACTATCAGAAAGTAGAAGCATGGATCAGCTGGTTCTATAAGGAAAACAAGGAAACCTTTGGTGTCCGGTACTACACCAGTGCTGCTGATTCAGGAGATAATGGCTGGCCCAGTTCCACACTGGCCTATGAACATACTGTAACAAGACAGGTTTCCGGATGGGGTGACAGCGACTGGGGAGACCTTCTGGACTGGCTCTTCGGAGACGGCAGCGGTGATTCCAGCGGCAGCAGCACAGGGGAAACTCTGGCTGAAACTGTTATCAGAGAGGAAATATCCTCAAATGGTAAAAAGACAACTGTATCATCCACTACAATAGTCCCCACCTTCGGCGACACATTTACCATTGACAAATCCATGGAGTATGTTCTTGAATAAGAACATATGAATACTTTGACCATCAGACCTTCCTCCTTCCGGGGGAAGGTTTTTATTTACACCGCCCTTCTCCTGCTCACAGTCAATTTGCCGGCTCTTACCTCGGGTGAGAAACTGGAAACCGTTATTGTCCAGTTTGAAATGTCCGCCGGTATCGTGCGCTCCCGGGAAGCCTATGCCCTGGCCATGGAAGAGGCCATGGTTGCCGCCATGGACGGAGGCAGAGCCGATCTTGTCATTTTCCCGGAGTACATAGGTGTATTCAGCGCCCTGATTCCCTGGTATGACATATTGGCGTCAGGCAAACCTTTTGAAGAAGTATGGTTCGCCGTGAGCCGGGAGACAGGATTACAAAGTATTAAAGATCTGTTTATCAGCCGGGCTGCTGACAATGATGCCTTCCTGAACAGCCTCTGGGGAGATCTGGCCCGCCGGTACAATGTGTATATCTTAAGCGGTACCCGTTTCAATACGGAAGGAAACCGTCTGTATAATCAGGCTGTGGTCTACTCCCCCGATGGAGAAGTCTTCTACAGACAGAATAAATATTTTCTCACCGACTTTGAAACAGACATTGTGGGCCTCAACTCCGGAGATATTGATGAAACCGACGGTTTTGATATCAAAGACCACCATATAAACCTGACCATCTGCCGGGATACTTTCTTGAAAGAGTGGGAAATCATCCATCACGAAGGGGATCTGTGGATCGATATCAAGGCCAACGGTGTGGAATATACCGAAGACCAGGAGGCCCTTTTTACCCGGGCTCTGCCGGCCAGACTGATAAAAACCGATGTTCCCTACGGCATAACCGCCTGTTTAACGGGAGATTTCCTTGATCTCCTCTGGGAAGGAGAATCCAGTATCATCTATAATGATAAGGGTAAGGTCAGATATATTGAGACCAGCGATGAGGATGACAGCTTTGAGATAATGAGGGAAACCTTCCCCTAGGAGTCTCTGTAATCTGACCCGGAGGAATGATGCCTTCGGTAAAGGATGCGGTTTTATTTTGTCTCGTTATTCTCAACCCTTCCGGCCTCTCTGCTGATACTGATGCACCACTGTTTATAGCTCCCGGCATCAGGCTCCCCCTTCTGGCTCTTACAGCCCTGATCATTATACTGATTGTCATGACAACGTCTCTTATCACCCTTTTAAAACACCGCCGGCGGAACAGGCTTCTATTGATCAATGCCCGGGAGACAATACTGATTTGTGACACAGACGGAAGGATTCTGGAGTGTATAACAGATGAGCCCTGCGATATCGGGCTCACACAGATGTTCGGAGAGGAAAACAGTACAGAACTGAGAGACGCTTTATTAAGAACAGCTTCCAAAGAAAATACACCCGTACAATTGGTCATCCATTACTGGGATGAAGAGCAGACTGAACACTATGCCGCGATCGTTATGCAGAATATGCTCGGTGTCCGGGAAGTAAAAGGGATTTCAGTCACCATTGAGGATATTACAGAATCCAAAATGCTGGAAAACAGGCTGATCCAGTCCCGGGAATCGGCATTTTATGAAGCCCGGCACGATCCCCTCACCTCCATTCCCAACAGGCTCTATTTTAATGAGGCACTGAAAAAAAGATTTGCCCGCCTGGAACGCCGGAAGGATGAAACCATCTGTCTACTCATGCTGGATCTGGACTTATTTAAAAACATCAATGACAGCTGCGGCCATGATGCGGGAGACAAAGTACTGATACAGGTTTGTGAAATATGCAGTGAGCAGATCCGTGCCAGTGATGTGTTTGCCCGTTTCGGGGGAGAGGAGTTTATCTGTTATCTGGATGATCTGGGACGGGAGGATGCTCTGGATGCCGCAGAACGTATGCGCAGGAGTATTGAAGAGTACGATAACTGGCCGGGAGGGAGCAAACTGACCATAAGCATCGGCCTGGCCGAATACAATGGAGAAATTCTTCCGGAAGACCTCATAAAAAAAGCGGATATTGCCCTGTACCAGGCCAAAGCCCTGGGACGAAACAGGGTCTGTGTTTCTCTTGCGACAGAGAGCTAAATCTGATATAAAAGGTGGTTACACTGTCAGGAGTTAGACCATATGCTGAAGAAACTGGAAGGCCTTAAGGGCCGCTACAATGAATTGACCAAACTGATCTCGGATCCCGATCTTGTGAAGGATCAGAAAAAATATAAAACCGTCATGCAGGATTACACCCATCTTTCCGAAATAATGGAAGCCGGAAAGGAGTATGAACAGATGTTATCCTCCCTGGCGGATGCCAGAGAAATGATGGCTGAAGAGTCAGATCCCGAAATGAAAGAGATGGTCCGGGATGAAATTGAATCCCTGGAAAATGAGATTGAAGAGATGGAGAAAAAAATCACCCTTCTCATGGTTCCCAAAGATCCTCTGGACGGCAAAAACATCATTATGGAGATCCGGGCCGGAACCGGCGGTGATGAGGCGGCTCTGTTTGCTGCGGATCTGTTCAGGGCCTATTCCCGTTTTGCGGAAAACAGAGGCTGGAAAGTTGAAATCATGTCCTCCAACGAAATAGAACTGGGGGGATTCAAGGAAGTGGTCTGCTCCATCAGCGGCAAAAGCGTGTATGCGGACCTCCGTTATGAATCCGGTGTTCACCGTGTACAGAGAGTTCCTGCCACCGAATCCGGAGGCAGAATCCACACCTCCGCCATTACAGTAGCCGTACTACCCGAGGCGGAAGAGACGGATATTGATATTAAAAACGAAGATCTGAAGATCGATGTGTTCCGCTCCTCCGGCCCCGGGGGACAGAGTGTTAATACCACAGACTCAGCTGTACGGATCACCCACCTCCCCACCGGAGTGGTTGTAACCTGTCAGGATGAGAAATCCCAGATCAAGAACAAGGCCAAAGCCCTGAGAGTTCTCCGGTCCCGCCTTCTGGAAGCCGAAGAAGCCCGGAAGAATGCAGAACGCTCGGAAGCCAGAAAGAGCCAGGTCGGTTCGGGAGACCGTTCCGAACGGATCAGAACCTACAACTTCCCCCAGAACAGGCTGACAGACCATAGAATCAACCTGACTCTGTACAAACTGGATGCCGTTATGCAGGGAGATTTTAACGAAACCTTCAGTGCACTGAAGATGAGTGCCCAGGAAGAGGCACTTAAAAACGAGGAATAATGACAGCCCTTCATGAAATCAGCATAAGAGAGGCTCTGATCAGGGGATCCCGTCTGCTGACGGATTCTGAATCCCCCTGGCTGGACGCCTGCCTGCTCCTGGGCAAAGAGCTGGGATGGAGCCGGGAAAAGCTTCTGGCCTCTTATCCGGATGTTCTGGATCAGAAAGTCTATGCCGATTATATGGAGCTGATTGAAAAAAGAAGTCAGGGCTATCCTGTGGCCTATATTACCGGAAACAAGGAATTTTTCGGACGGGATTTCCATGTACGGGAGGGGATTCTCTGTCCCCGGCCGGATACGGAAATCCTCATTGAAGAGGCCCTGAAGCATATTGAAAAACGGAGATACAGACGGGTTCATGATCTGTGTACAGGAAGCGGCTGCATCGGCCTGACCCTGGCCCTGGAGAATCCTGAACTCTCGGTTTCGGTCTCCGATATATCACCGGTCTCCCGGGATGTCTTTGAAATAAACAGAAAGAACCTGGGAGCAGATACTGTCCCCTTTACCCTCACCTCCCTTTTTGAAGGTCTTTCCGGGTCACTGGATCTGATCGTCACCAATCCCCCCTACCTCACCACATCCGAGACTGAAGAGCGGATGGACAGCAGCTGGAAGGAGCCTGAACTGGCACTGGACGGAGGGAATGACGGTCTGGATCTGATCAGAACCATTATCAGAGAGGCTCCTGCCCTGCTGACAATTGAGGGCATGCTTATGATTGAAGCGGACCCCCGTCAGATGGAGGCAATGGCATCCCTGATGGAAGCTGCCGGTTTCTGCCGGATAGAACGGGTCCGAGATCTGGCGGGTGACGAGAGAGTCATCCTGGGGAGCCTGTCATGACCATGAGCACCCTGTTGACCACACCCGACAAGATCGAAGAACTCATTCAGGCTTTTACCGATGAACTGTGCCATTTCACTGAAGAGGAACAGGCCCAGATCCTGAAGGCCTGCCGCTGGGCCCAGGAACTCCATGCCCATCAGAAACGGGCCAGCGGCGAACCCTATATCATTCACCCCATCCATGTTGCCAGAATTCTGCTGAATCTGCAGATGGACGCCACAGCCATTACGGCGGGACTTCTTCATGACATTCTGGAAGATACGAGTGTCAGCCGGCAGGAGATCAGGGAGCGTTTCGGACCGGATGTTCTGCATCTGGTGAACGGCGTGACAAAAATCAATATTGTCAATGTCAAGAACAAGTCGGTTCAGGAGCGGGAAACCATCCGGAAAATGATTCTGGCTATGGACAAGGATATCCGGGTTATTCTGATCAAGCTGGCTGATAAGCGGCATAACATGAACACCCTCCAGTACATGAGAGAGGATAAACAGAAACGCATAGCCCGGGAATGTCTGGAAATCTATGCGCCTCTGGCCGGTAAACTGGGTATCTATTCCATCAAAACAGAACTGGAAGACCTGTCCCTGAAGTTTCTGAAACCCGAAGTCTATGGAGAAATCAAGTTCTTTCTCAGCCAGAAGAAGGAGGAACGGTCTCTGTTTCTGGAGAAAGTGCAGAAGGACATCGTTGCCGCAGCCGAAGAAGAAGGCATTACCATCCGCATAAAGACCAGAGCCAAGCACTTCTACTCCATCTATCTGAAGATGAAGAACAAAGGCAAGGAACTTCACGAAATATACGATTTTCTGGGAATCCGGATTCTCTGTAAAACCCAGACCCAGTGCTATACCCTTCTGGGACTGGTTCATCATCTGTACAAACCTTTGCGGGGTCGGTTCAAAGATTATATTGCCATGCCCAAGGAGAACGGCTACAAGAGCCTCCACACCACCGTCATGACCTCCTCGGGCAAACCTCTGGAGGTTCAGATCAGAACCTACAGGATGAACAATACCGCCGAATACGGCGTGGCCGCCCACTGGGCCTATAAAGAAGGAAAAAAGACTTCAGAGCTGGACAGCTACAATACCAACCTGCTGAAAAAACTGAAGGATATCAACAGCGAAGAATACGGCTCCAGTGATTTTATGAACAGCCTGAAAGAGGATGTTCTTACAGACACCATTTTTGTGTTTACACCCAACGGGGATACCTTTGAGCTGCCCCGGGGTTCTACAGCCATCGATTTTGCCTACCATATTCATACGGATATCGGAGACCACTGTCTCAGTGCGAAAGCCGATGATATGATTATTCCTCTGAACAGGGCGCTCAGAAACACCCAGACCATATCCATACAGACCTCGCCCAACGCCCATCCCCATCTGAACTGGCTGCGCTTTGTAAAAACCACCAAGGCCAAGTCCAAAATCAGAAACTGGCTGAACAAGCACGACAGCGCCATAGTTATTGACCGCCATATTGTTGCTAAAAAATCCGCGGTCAAAGAGGAGCCAAGCGGTCCCAGACTGCCGGGGACTGGTGAGCCGGTCAGCTTACAGAAAGAGGAGAAGCCTGTCCAGAACAAGATGATGGACAGCAGTAAAATCGGCGTCAGCATCAATAAGGACAGGAATGTGATGATCCATCTGGCCGGATGCTGCAACCCCACTCCCGGAGACCGGATTATCGGCTTTATCTCCAGAGGCCGGGGGATTATCGTCCACAGAGAAGACTGCGGCAACCTGAAGGGAATAAACGATTTTGAAGAACGGAAGATTGATGTGGAATGGGAAAACTACTCCGACAAAGCCACCCAGAGCTTCCGTGTCAATGCCCGATATGTGGCCGATCTGTTCTCTGAGATTGAAGGAGCCATCCGCAAGCACAGCGGCCATCTGATTTCAGGATCCATCAATGAAACGGACCGGGGAGACCTGGAAGGTCTGTTCACTGTGGAAATGAATCATAATGATGACTATAAAAAAATTGCCAAGAGCATACGGACCATTCCGTCTGTTCTGAATATACAAAAAGTGAATCAGTTCT
>JAQQAM010000028.1 GCA_028532905.1 Spirochaetales bacterium | reverse complement strand
ACCTGGAGTTCATCAACAAGACCATTGCCACAGAAGAGCATTTTCCCATAACCGTACGGGAAGATAATCCTGAAACCCCCTATAGCGAGCTGGAGACGGTCAATTCCATCACCATCAGTAAGAACAGCTCCTCCGAACTGTTTGAGGGAACAGGATTCAACCCCGAGGGGCCTCCCGGTCAGGAAGGGCAGACACCTCCCGCCTACAAAGATCTGAACAATCTGGTGGGCCGGTATGAAAGCAAAAGCGAAACCCAGAATGAAGTGGTGAATACCAGAAATATTCAGGAACAGAAGAGTCCCTTCAATATTGCCAGAATATCCGTCGCCGTTGCCGTGGACGGAATCTGGAACTGGGATTATGATGAAAAGGGTAAGCCCATTGTGGAGAAGGGAAGCATCAAGCGGATCTATACTCCTGTTTCCGATGAAGATCTGTCCAAGGCTCTGACCCTTGTTCAGCATGCCGTCGGCTACAGCACGGCCAGAGGCGATACGGTCACCGTACAGCATATCCCCTTTGACAGAACCGCCGAGTTCAAAGCTGAAGACGACGAATACAGACGGCAGCAGCAGATTCAGCAGACCATTCTGTTCTCCATCATAGCGCTGGTTATTCTGATTGCCGCCTTCTTCATATTCAGAATGATCTCCAAAGAGCTGGAAAGACGCCGCCGCCTCAGAGAAGAGGAGCTGGCCAGACAGCATCAGGCCATGAGGGAACAGACTCTCAGACAGGCCGAAGAAGAGGGCATCGATGTGGAAATGTCGGTTCAGGAAAGAGCCCGTATGGAAATGCAGGAAAATGCCAAGAATATGGCAAGAGAGCATCCTGAGGACGTGGCCAACCTGATCAGAACATGGCTGGCGGAGGAGTAGAATGGCCAATAATCAGCAGGGCGGAAAGCCTTCACACAAAGAAGAACTTTCGGGAAAGCAGAAGGCCGCTATCTTTCTGGTAACTCTGGGAGCTGAAATCTCTTCGGAGGTGTTCAAACACCTGCGGGAGGATGAAATTGAAATACTCACCTTCGAAATTGCCCGTCTGGAGAATATAGATTCCGAGCAGAGGGATATGGTTCTCCAGGAATTCCAGGAACTCATGATGGCTTCCGACTTTATCTCTTCCGGAGGTATTGATTATGCCCGTGAACTCCTTGAGAAGTCACTGGGAAGCCAGAAGGCCGTTGATATTATCAACCGCCTCACCAGCTCTCTGAAAACCAGGCCCTTTGATTTTGTCAGACGGACCGATCCGGCCCATCTGCTCAACTTTATCCAGCAGGAGCATCCTCAGACCATCGCTCTGATCCTGGCCTATCTGGAACCCTTGAAGGCATCCCAGATTCTGGGCCAGCTGCCCCAGGAGAAACAGTCGGATGTCGCCAAGAGAATCGCCACCATGGACCGGACCTCTCCTGAAATCCTCAGAGAGGTGGAACGGGTTCTGGAGAAGAAGCTCTCGTCCCTGTCATCGGAAGACTATACGTCAGCCGGTGGTGTGGGCAGCATCGTTGATATTCTCAACCTTGTAGACCGTACAACAGAAAAGACCATTATCGAGTCTCTGGAAGAGGAAGATCCGGAACTGGCGGAAGAGATCAAGAAGAGGATGTTTGTATTTGAAGACATTATCATGCTTGATGACCGTGCGGTTCAGAGGGTTATGCGTGAAGTGGATACGGCGGAGCTGGCGAAAGCCCTCAAGGCTGTGGACCCGGAAGTACAGGATAAGATATTCAGAAATATGTCCAAACGTGCCGCCGCTCTGCTGAAGGAAGATATGGACTTTATGGGTCCCACCAGACGTAAAGATGTGGAAGAGGCGCAGCAGAAGATCGTATCTGTTATCCGGAAACTGGAAGAGCAGGGTGAAGTTGTTATCGCCAGAAGCGGTGAAGAGGACGTTCTGGTATAGGGAAAAGCCCCTGCCCGACGGGCAGATTGGTTAATGGGAGATAAAAATGGCAAAGAATCTGTTCAGGCCCATGGAAATCGTAAACCTCACGGCCCAGAAAGTGGAAATACAGGCCCCTGTTTTCCAGGTGGAGGAAGACCTGGATGAACTGCAGGATATTGACGAGTACACCGGTCCCACTGCCGATGATCTGAGACGGGAGGCGGAAGCCTTCAAAACCAGCTGGGAGCAGGAAAAACAGGGGATGATCACCCGGGCCGAGGAAGAAGCCGAACGGATCAGAAAAGAGGCTGAAGAAACGGCATTCGAAGAGGTCCGCCGCAAGACAGACCAGGCTTCCCGTGAAAAAATCGAAGCCGAAAATGAGGCGGCCCGCATACTGGAACAAGCGAAAGCGGATGCGGAAAAACTGATCAGCGATGCCAATCAGCAGGTGGCCCAGATAGAAGAAGAAGCCCGCCAGCGGGGTGAGGATGCCGGTCGGGAAGAGGGCTATCAGGAAGGCCGCAAAGAAGCCGAACGCCTGATTGAACGGCTCCATGTGATTATCGACAAGGCCATCGAAAAGCGGGAAGAGATGATTAATGAAGCCGAAACACAGATGATCGATCTGGTGCTTCTGATCTCCCGCAAGGTGATCAAGGTGATCTCAGAGAACCAGAAAAATGTGGTTGTCAACAATATTGTCCAGGCCCTCAGAAAACTGAAGAGCCGGGGGGATGTGGCAGTCAGAGTCAATCTGGCGGATCTGGATCTGGCCACAGACCATACCAGAGATTTTATGAAGATGGTGGAGAATGTGAAATCTATCACCGTCCTGGAAGACACCTCGGTGGATCCGGGAGGTTGTATCATCGAGACAGATTTTGGACAGATAGATGCCAGAATCACCAGTCAGCTGAAGGAAATTGAAGAGAAAATCATGGAACTTGTCCCAATCAAGGTCAAGGGCGAGCAGTAAGAACCGCTGTCATTTCATGATCAGCATGCCGCTGGGGAGGGGAACATGCTAGAGCGATATATCAGTACAGTAGAAGAAATCGACACAGTCAAATACCAGGGACAGGTGATCCGTGTCCAGGGGAATCTGATTGAATCAAACGGTCCCCAGGCCGTAATAGGTGAAGTCTGCCGTATTATTATTCCCCGTCTGAAGAAGGAATTCCTGGCAGAAGTGGTGGCTCTGAAAGACCAGAGGGTGCAGCTTATGGCCTATGATGAGGTTCAGGGGATAGAGGCTGGCTGTCCGGTGATTGCCACAGGAGAGCAGCTCAGTATTCCTGTCTCCGATCATCTTCTGGGACGGGTTCTGGACGGCCTGGGACATCCGGTGGACGGTCTGGGCGGTATAAAGGGTGTCAGCAGGCGGACGGTTTTTCAGACGCCTCCCTCACCGCTGCATCGTAAACCCATTGATAATCAGATTATTACCGGAATCCGGTCCATTGACAGCATGATTCCTCTGGGAGAAGGGCAGAGAATTGGTATCTTTGCCGGTTCGGGTGTGGGAAAATCCACTCTTTTGGGAATGATCGCCCGGAATACATCCGCCGATATCAATGTGATTGCCCTGATTGGAGAGCGGGGAAGGGAAGTCCGGGAGTTTATCGAGAAGCAA
>JAQQAM010000027.1 GCA_028532905.1 Spirochaetales bacterium | reverse complement strand
CTCCTTTTCAGTCAGAATCCATTCAAGGAGGACTTTTTTTCTTCTGATATCCCGATGTAGGGCTTTTTCCTGTATCATCTCGATCAGGCTGCCCCCCTGGGACAGACACTGATCCCGTTCCTGCTTGCTAATGCCGCAGTTTCCATGTTCAATACCATTGAGAACCAGTTCGGAAAGGGCCATCTGCAGCTTGAAGCGCTCTTCTCCCGAGACCCGGCCGGAGCGGACCATATTCATGGAGAGAAGCCCGGTATAGACAGAAACCACCGAATAGTCCGTATTGGAAATACTGAAAGCCCCGGAGAATTTCTCAAGGATATTGTCCGCCAGTTCATTCTGATAGATCAACTGCCTGTTGGCATAGACAATGGAGAGGATCTTGGCAAAATGGGTCCGGATGCGGGAGTAATCCAGAAGGGTCAGAAGATTCAGACTGCGGAACTGATCCAGCAGCCGGGCCTCCTCATGCCGTCCCAGATCGTAAATACCGATGATACCGGAACTGTGAAGCCAGGAGTCCTCCACTATTTTGTCCTTGAGATAGGTCAGATCCAGCTCTTTATCAGAAAGATGAAGGATGGTCAGTTCGGGGAGCTCGAAATTCAGGATATCCAGTGCATCCGTTATGTTATCGGTAAACCTGAGATTGTAATCTCCCGGGAATTCATTCTGTATGACCCGTTCAATACCCTGATTGATTATACTGTCGCTGCAAATGGTTACTATTGTGTTCATATAAAAAAGGCCCTTTGTTCTAGTATCGCTCCAGGGGTGTTTAAAATTGAATAAAAAGAAAGGGAGGAAATAAAAAAGAATTATCTGTGAAATTTTTCACAGATAACTATTGCTGATTATTCCGCCGGTTATTATCATCAACCCATCATGAACCGGAAAAAGCTGTCGGAAGCATCACATGCCAGGATGATACGGCTCTATATCAACCTGAACAGAATGGATGAGGACTGGCGGCAGACGGTGATCAGCTCAGCAGAACTGGGTGAACTGATCGGAACAAGCGGTGAGAACATCCGCAAAGACCTGAACACCCTGGGGTGCAGGGCATCAGGCAGAGGGTACCGGATTGCCGGTCTAGCGGCTTCACTCAGGGAAGCCCTGCATCTGGACACAAGGGTCATGAACGCCGGACTGGCGGGACTGGACAGCTGGGGAGCCCTTCTGATCAGGAATCCTGAGAGTTTTCCGGGGATTCGGATTGTGGCGGCCTTCGACAACAGCCAGAACAGGCTGGAGCGGACCGAGTCGGCGATCTCCCTCTACCCTTCCTATGAAATCAGGGAGGTGTTTGAGCAGGAGAAAATCGAAATCGGCATACTGGCCAGCGAGAGCGGCGATCCGGAACGGATCATGAACAGGATGATTGACGGCGGCATCAGGGGACTGGTCAACCTGACAGGCTGCCAGCTGAATGTCCCCCCGGAGATCTGGTACAGACAGGCCGATTTAACGGCTCCTTTTTTAAGCATTGTTTCCCGTATAAACGGGGTGGAAAAATAAAATAGGCTCCCTGCCGGCAGAAATCCTCCGGAGAAGCCTGAAAGGAAGAAAAGAGATGTACAGCGTACAGACATTGAACAAGATTTCAACAAAGGGTCTGGACTGTCTCCCGCGGGAAGACTACGAGACAGCCAGCGACATGACCCATCCGGATGCCATCCTGGTGAGAAGCTACAAAATGAAAGCCGAAGAGATTGCTCCTACGGTTCAGGCCATCGCCCGTGCCGGCGCCGGGGTTAACAACATCCCTGTGGATTACTGTACCGACAAAGGCATCGTCGTTTTCAACACACCCGGAGCCAATGCCAACAGCGTTAAAGAGCTTGTCCTCACGGGCCTGTTCCTCTCGTCCAGAGATATTGTAGGCGGAATCAACTGGACCCAGAGCCTTGACCCTGAAGATGAAGTGTCCCGGCTTGTGGAAAAGGAAAAATCCCGGTTCTCCGGCCCCGAAATACAGGGCAAGAAACTGGGAATCATCGGACTGGGAGCCATTGGGGTTCTTGTGGCCAATGCAGCACAGGGACTGGGAATGGAAGTTTGCGGATACGACCCCTTTATCTCCATCAATGCCGCCTGGGGGCTCTCTCCCAATGTCAAAAAAGCCGCCTCCCTGGATCAGCTGATCGCCGATTCCGACTATATCAGCCTCCATATCCCCTTAACCGACAAGACCAGGGGCATTATTGATGCTCAGCAGTTTGATCTGATGAAACCGGGAACCCGTCTTCTGAACTTTGCCCGGGGAGGTCTGGTGAACAATGAGAGCCTGAAAAAAGCCATTGAAGATGGAAAAATCAGCCACTATATCACAGACTTTCCCGACGGAGAAGTTCTGGGAAATCCGGCCATTATAACCATCCCCCATCTGGGAGCCTCCTCTCCGGAAGCCGAAGAAAACTGCGCCGTTATGGCAGCCCGGCAGACAAAGGACTTCCTTGAAACAGGAAACATCATCAATTCCGTAAACTTCCCCGCCTGTTCCATGGATTACACAGGAGGTCACCGCCTGCTCATCGCCAACAGGAACATCCCTAATATGGTCGGACAGATCTCCACCCTTCTGGCGGAAAAGGGTATCAATATCCAGGATATGATGAACAAGCATAAAAACGATATTGCCTATAACATTATCGATACAGACAATGAAGTGACTCAGGAACTTTTGGATCAGCTCAAGGCAATTGACGGGGTTGTTATGGTCAGAACCATTCCGCCTCTTGAAGATTGACTGAATAAAAGGAACTAGTAATTCAGGGGGAAGGTCACAAGATCATCCCTTCTGTAGAGAATACGCAGCCGGCTTCTGTACTCTCCCGACCGGATGGATAAATCCGGCGGGGATGAGAGATAGACTTTCCCGTCCACCTCCAGAGGCCGGTTGTAGATCACAGACCGGAGATCGGCCCGCAGGGCCTGCTTCACAGCCTCTTCCATACTGGCGATCCTGGCTCCCTCCATCATCATGGGGACACCCCCCTCTGCGGCGGAACTCTGATACCCGCCCCCCCGGCTGATATCCATTCTTCTGAACTGATCCTCATCGGGCCAGTAATAGAACAGCACCTTCAGGGTCTGATAATCATCCTCTACCTGATAAATTTCCAGAGACGGATCTCCCTTTGGTATCTGATGTATGGGTTCCAGCTCAAAAAGCTCCCCGAACCCCTCATCCGCATTACCCGGGATATACCGGAAAGAGAACCCATACAGGAGGCCTGAAAAAACCCAGCGGGCATCTTCCAGAAGTATACTGATTGCTTCTTCCCGGATTTCATCATATCCGTCGGGAAATACAGCTGACCCGTCCACCGAGGGCTTCAGCATTGTGGCGAATCCCAGGGCGGAATAGTTGATATCCAGAGACAGTGAGAGGTATGAATCCCGGGCGGGCAGAGAAACGGCCGCCAGGATCAGAACCAGCAGGAACCCGAAACGTTTCGTTTGAGACCTACCTTTTCCAGGGATTGTTTCTGGAATCTTTGAACACTTTTACCGGATCCGTTCCCAGACGGATCATAAAGTAGAGGTAACCGATGAGCAGTCCCAACAGGTGGGTGGAGTGGGCCACATTTCCCCTTCCGCCGAACAGGAGAGAGACAATTTCAATTCCCGCATACAAAGTCACCATCACCGTCGTCTGCATGGGAATAATGCCGAACAGATAAATTCTGGAAAAGGGAAAATAGACGGCAAAGGCCAGAAGTACGGCAAAGAGGGCTCCCGAAGCGCCCATAAGAAAGACATTGGTGCTTCCAGTTGTAAGGTAGAATCCCAGAGACAGAAGACCTGCCGCCACACCTGTACCCAGATAATAGGTCAGGAATTCCCAGCTGCCCATACGCTCTTCCAGCTGAGGCCCGAAAAAGAAGAGCCCCAGCATATTAAAGAGAATATGATTCATACTGCCGTGAACAAACATATAGGTCAGAGGGGTCCAGTAGAACCGCTCTCTTAAGAACAACACGGGATTCATGGCCAGGTATGCCGTCAGACGGGGGGCCATCATGGTTAAAAAATAGACTGTGATATTGATCCCTATCAGAATGAGGGACAGATTTCTGAATGTATAGGGGAAAGGTTTTCTGATTCCCCGGGCTTTATTCTGCATGATTATAAAGTACTGCTCCCGGGGAAAAAGATCAAATATTTTGTACCAATCAGCCCGCTTCCTGTGAAACGGACTGATCGATTCGCCGCAATACTGATTATTTACTGAATCTGAAAGAGATTCCCCCTGTCGGTCCGGCAGTCTCTTTCAGCAGACTGGCATCAGATTTGATATAGATGGGGTATTCCACTTCCAGAGCCATACGGAAGGGGAACCCGACACCGTCTTTGGAGAAGCCGAACTCAACTCCCGCATTAAGGGGAACAGAAAAGGCCAGATCAAATTCTGATTCAAAATCATTGGACCACAACCCCATTCCCAGACCGATCCCGGCAGAAGCATTGGGAGAAATCAGGAACTTCCGGTCATTCAGCAGGAAGGGCAGACGGCCTCCTAGCCTGTAGCTGATGTCCAGAATGATCAGGGGACCGTAGGTATACCCGAAGGCATCTGCCTCAAGAGGAGATCCAAAAGCCACAGAGGCAAGGTAACTTCCTGTGAAATACTTGTACTGAAAGCCCTGTACATAATTCACAGAGAACAGGGTTGTTTTATCCAGAACATTGAACTCATCCTTCAGAATACGCATACCTGCGCCCAGACCCCAGTACCTGTTGGATGTTCCTGAAGTAAGCCCTCTGCTTTTCTGTATGGGGAAGGCAGAGAGTCTCCAGTCCCCCTGGGTAAATTCCCAGGTTGACTCAATGTCCTTACCGTTTATGGTGATCATCACCACCGCTGTATCACCATCAATTTCCGGAGTATCAAGTTCAACACCAGGGTTCTTCTTTGACAGGAGAGTAAACACTTCATACATAGTGGCCCGGTGCAGCACCTCAAAACTCTCTCCGTTGAAAAAGGAACTGACAGTGAAGTTGAAATCACCGGAATTCAGGCTTTCTATATAATCCAGAAAGCGGATCCATCCGTTTTCAAGAACATATTCGACGGTAAACAGATCTTTACACTGAACCAGATTCTTTTTTTCATCTCCTGTGGGAGTGTCTCCGGATTCATCGTAGACAAAAACCGATTCCATGAGGGCCAGCTTCTCCTGAAGCATCCGCTCTTTCTCTGCGGAGCTGAGACCCTCCAGTGAAGAGTAGCTCGCCAGTGCGGCATTCAGATCGGGTGCGGGGATGGAAAAGAAAATTTTGGAGTCGTCCCTCCGGCTGACAGACCAGGTATTGATCCCGACAACCTCATATCCCGAATCATTCTTCTTCAGAAGGGGTCCTCCGCTGCTGCCTGAGGCGATTTCAGCTGTATGCTGCAGAACACCGCCGGACAGAACCACATCAAAGCCCACGGCATTGGCACGGGTACTGGTTATATCTCCCTTGGTGATCTGCCAGGATGACTCTCCCAGCAACATGGGATAACCGGCGGCCCAGACCTCATCACCGGCACTGTAATCTGTACTGATGGTCAGAGGAGTAAAGACATCCTTTGCCTCTTCCGGCAGAAGGAGAAGTGAAATATCCATGGCCGTTGATCTGTACACAAGAGGAAGATCTTCGAACTTGATCGCACTGTTTCCGTCGTAGGCGGGAATCTCAATATTGGCCGTGTTGGACTGGGACATGACATGGGCATTCGTAAGAACCAGATAGTCGCCGCCCGGAGCTTCTACAACAGCTCCGGACCCGGTGGGCACGTACTTTTCATAGGCCCTGGCATCCTTTTCATAGCCTTGATCATCCAGCCAGTCTACAATGTTTCTGGAGATTTCCTTGGTGTTTTCCGTATCGTTCGTGGTAACGATAACGACCTGCTGACCGATATCCGTCTGTGCATACACAGATGCAGCGATACACAGCAGCATCAGGGTTGAGATAAGTTTTTTCATTTTCAAAGCCTTTTAAATATATTTTTTTATATCCGGCAGACAACGGCCTGCCGCTTAAAATAATAAACCTGTCCTATGGCTTCATCAATAAAAAAAGGTGACTTTTTTCCTATTGTAAAAAAAAGGGATTTCCTGCGGTCTGAAAACGATGAAATTCTTTACTGCAGAGAGAACAGACGAACCGACCCGGGCTTAAGGTCTTCAATGGTCAGAGTACTGTCTGCCGACAGAAACAGACTCCCCTGGCTGGACGAGAAATCATAGTCCACAACAGAAAGGATTCCGCTGCTGCCGGTGATACTGCTGTAGTCAATCTTAATTTTCGGCGGCTTTTTCCCTTCACCATTCCCCAGAGCCATTACGGGAATCAGGAGCCGCCCCTTTTCACTGATAATCCACCAGGCGAAGGTCTCGTCGGCCACCACCCGCAGGAGCTCCCCTTTCTCCAGAACCAGACGGTAGCGCTGATAGATATTCTCCATCCGGTTCTGAATCCCCGTAAGGTCCTTCTGAAGAACAAGAGGCCTGCGAAACAGCCCGACGCCGCTGAACCGTGACAGAAACAGGCTCCGCAGCAGATCCGCCTCTCCGGGATTCTCCTCCCGGGCCAGCAGGATGCCCTGGCTCACCGGAAAACGGCGCCCTTTATTCTTGTCAAACAGATTACCCAGCTGATGAAACCAGGTGTGAATGGACTCCTCATCCAGAGGAAACCGGTCTTTCTCCCTGTTTGTCAGAAGGACCGGTTCGGTGGGCTCCTCAGGATAATTCTGCTGCTCCGAAAGTTCCAGGGCATAACCGGTATACCGGGCACAGCCCTCTCCTTTCTTGACAGCACTGTAAACCTTCTGAATCTGCTCATTGCTGAAGCTCTGAGGCAGAGCAAGGTACACAAAATCAAGGGCAAACTGCATTTGCAGCCCCCCGAAAATACGGGAGAAATAAGCAAGAGCCCCTTCCTCATCAAAATCAAAACACACCGCTCCCTGCTCTGTATCCTCCACGGCCAGATCGGCAGCGGCGGCCAGCTCTCTAAGGCGGCTGTAATCAAAGACAGCAGTTCTGCTGTACTCCTCCTGAACAAGGGCATTGACTTCAGTAACCAGCACCGCCTTGTCCATAGGGGTTCCCGAAGGTTT
>JAQQAM010000026.1 GCA_028532905.1 Spirochaetales bacterium | reverse complement strand
TTATGAAGAAGGCAGTTATACTGATGCTGAAGTCGAGTTTGAAGCGGGAATCCGGCTGCTGGAAGACAGCCAGGTCAGAGGGCTCATCGGAACAGATCCCCAGATGGGAGAGCTGTATGCAGATATGGGTAACCTCCATTATGAGATATACAATGATCTCTCCGGGGCCCTGAACTACTACACCCTTGCCGAAGACAATCAGTTTTTCAACGGTGATATGTCCTATAAAAAAGGGTATATCTATTATGATAAGCAGAATTATGACAGAGCTGTTCTCGAGTTTGAAACGGCGTTGAGAACTCTGAGTGACAGACGCAATACCCAGTATGCACTGGCCAATACCCTGGTTTACCGGCAGAATCTGTTCGGAGCCAGAAATCAATATATGGAGATACTCAGAGAACTGAAGCGGGAAGAGAGTTCTCTGCCCTACCTGGCTCCTGAAGATATTCTGGAACACCGCTCCCTGGTCAATCATTTTGTCAGAGTGTACAACAATCTGGCCTATGTGGATTATCAGCTGGCCGGAAGAAGCTCGGATGCCGCCAAACAGAGCCAGGCGCTTCTCTCACTGACCCGGGCCGCCGATTATGCAGACAGACTGGATCGGGATCCCGAAACAAAAGTCAGAACCCGGCCTGAAGACAGCCTGGTGTTCCAGAATACAATGGCCATGGTCAAGCCCGTGCCCGGTACGGACGTTCATATGTATGATGATATTCCCAGAACCCCCGACGAGCTTCTCAGCCGTTGAGTTCAGCTTCTCCTGAAAACCCTTCCGGCAGAGACATTGTTCTGCCGGAAGTATTTAAGAACTCTCAGGATTCTACAGAAACCATCCAGTTGAAACGGTCTTCCAGAACGCCGTACTGAATCCCTTTCAGTTCTTTCAGGAGGGACATGGACAGCTCTCCGGGAGTGCCTTTGCCGAAGCTTACCTTGTTCCCTTCATGGGTCAGGCTGGTGATGGGGGTAATACCCGCAGCTGTTCCTGTTACAAAGGATTCAGCCCCCTCTGACAGAACTTCCTCAAGGGCAAGCTTTCTCTCTTCCACTTTGACGCCTCTGTCCTGTGCAAGAGTGATGATGCTCTTTCTGGTGATTCCCGGAAGGATGGTGTCTCCCAGCTCCGGGGTCACCAGAGTTCCGTCTTTCATCAGAGTAAAGAAGTTGCAGGATGAGCCTTCTTCAATATATTTATGCTCTTCGGCATCCAGAAAGATGGCTTCCATATATCCGGCCTGAACCGCCTTGTTCTTGGCCAGACAGGGAATGACATAATTGGCGTCACACTTGATCCATCCCGTTCCTTTGGGGGTGGCCCGGATCATATCTGTGGTCACAGCATTGAAATTGTCCCCGGAAAAATAAGCGGAGACAGCAGTATTCACAACAACCAGCCAGGGTTTTTTGGACAGACTGATGCCAATGCCCGGTTCCGACCAGCTGAAGGGTCTGATATAGATGGAGCCGGCGCTGAGAAAGGAATCCTTTTCCCATTCAGGATCATATTTTACTGTGAAACCGAGTTCCGCATTCCGTCCGGCAGTTCCCAGGATGGCTTTCTCGCAGAGTTCTGTATCCACACCGGGCATGCCCAGGCCTTCCATGGAGCGGGCCATGCGGGCTGCGTTTTCTCCGGGACGGAACACCTTAAGGCCTCCGTCTTTCTGGGGAAAGGCTTTGACTCCCTCAAAACAGCCCAGTCCGTACTGGCTGGTATAATTGACCAGAGGCAGGTCGGGAAAAGAGTTTCTCCGGTTATGAAGAGCTTCCAGTTCGTCAGCGGGAAGGGCAGACTCCTCTTCCGGGCTCAGATGCTCCTGTTCTATAAAATCTCCGGACCAATTGTTGTCGTATTTTCCAACATAGACCCAGGGGTATATGGATAGTGTAAAGGCCATATTCAGACTCCTGTTCGGTAATTAAGTGACTTTTATCATATTATTATGTAATATCAGAATAGTCGAGCCGGATCGTCTTTGTTTTTAGTGCTGTTCAGGGCTCAATGATTTTAAAGGAGAACAACAATGGTAGATCATGTCATCATCATGGCCGGAGGAGCAGGAAAGAGACTGTGGCCGGCATCCAATAACAGTAAACCCAAACAGTTTATGACTGTTCAGGGAGAGGATTCTCTTTTCGGCGGAACAGTGAAACGAGCGGCTTCCCTGGGGATACAGGGTAAAATACTGGTGGTCACCCATAAGGATCATATTACGGCAGCCCTGGAGGACAGTGCCTGTCTTTCGGATGAGATCAGATCCAGACTGGTTCTCCTGGCAGAGTCGGAAGCCCGGAATACGGGACCAGCCCTTGCCTATGCGGCGGCCTGGCTGAAAGAGAATGCCGGAGGAGCCGACTCTTCCGTTCTCGTTCTGGCCGCCGACCATCTTATTGAAGATATTAATCAGTTTAAAAAAGATGTGGAAGATGCTTCGGTTCTGGCATCCCGTGACAACCTTGTGGTCTACGGAATCAAACCCGATTTCCCTTCTACCGGATACGGCTATATTGAAGCAGGTGAAGCGGATGAGCCCGGTTACAAAGTTATCTCCTTCAAGGAGAAGCCCGATCTCCCCACAGCCGAAAAATTCCTTGAGGCAGGGAACTATCTCTGGAACTCAGGAATGTTCACCTACAAGCTCTCTGTATTTGAACAGGAGCTTCTCAAAGGAACTCCTGACATGCAGAAGCCCTTTCTGCCTTCTTTGAAGTGCCCTGAGGCAAAGGTGGAGAACTCAGTTACGGTTGTTATGCCCGATGATCATATCACCTCCCTCTACGGCTCGCTGCCCCGGGAATCTGTAGATTATGCCCTGATGGAGAAAAGCAGCAGAATAGCCATGGTCCGCTCCGGTTTTGACTGGAACGATGTGGGGAGCTGGGATGTTATCTCCGATCTGAATCCCCCGCCTGAACAGCCGGTCTTTGAAACCGCAGAGGGCAAGAATTTCGTTTATTCCGATATTCCTGTGGCATTATGCGGTGTGGAGGATCTTATTGTTGTTATTAAAAACGGCAAGGCTCTGGTCTGCAGAAAGGGAGAATCCCAGCTGGTGAAAGACGCAGCAGAGGCATTGAAGTAAATCCGAACATACGACCGGGGGATCAATTCTGTATTTTTGCTGTATTGATCTCCCGGATCAGATCATACCAGTCCTCTTCGGAAAAGTAGGATCTGAAGTCCTTCCATAGATCAAACAGTTCATAAAAATATTCCCTGCGGTACTCTTCCATACTCAGAGACAGGGTTTCCGCTTTTTCCCGGTTCAGAGTTTTTTTTCTGCTCAGCTTGTCCAGTTTCAGGTAAATCTTGTTTATATCATTTTCAGTCTGTCTGGTTAGTTTTCTGATGCGCTTTGTTATTTTAACAGCGCTTTTGTACTCCGGTCCATCCAGATAAGCCGCAATAATGACCCGGGTCTCTTTTTTCTCCAGCTGCTGCACGGCATGAAAATCACCCAGCTGGGAACCTCCCCCTGAAAAAATAAGGCTGAATAACAGAGCCCAGATCATGGTGTGCCTCCCTTGCTCAGATAGTATTCGGAGAGAACAATCAGGCTGCGGTGGCGGGTCTGTTTCCATTCCCGTTCAGTCAGAAGATCCCGCATCTCCTCTTCCAGGTCCAGGATACGGGAGCGGAGTTCCTGTCTCAACCGGGCTGCCTCATTCATATCACTTTCCAGGGAGCCGCTGTCAGAATCATAGGATGTGAACAGGATGCTGTAGCTGTTGTAAAGCTTTTGCCTTTCCTGTCCGTATGAGCTGACAAGGGCAAGATATTCCTCCAGAAGAATTGTATACTGTTCCAGAACCAGAGGATCTTTTATCTTCCTGGCGGCCATGTTATTCATCTCATCCACCGGATCAATTATTTCCACGGAACGGCAGGACATGAAAAGGGTGATACAAAGAAAAAGTAAGGATATATAACGGTATGGCAAAAAGACTCCCCCGGCAGACAATATACTAACAGTATAGTTTGAGGGAGTTTGTTTCTGCTATACCCTATTGAAGAAGGGGGATAATTTCTTCGGGTTTCAGAAGTTTTCCGGTACTGACCACCTTACCGTCAACGGCTATGGCAGGTGTGGACATGATCTGGTATGCCATGATGGCCTGAAGATCTTCCACTTTGACAACTTCTGCATCCAGTCCGGCCTGGGCAACCGCTTCTTTTGTGTTCTGCTCAAGCATTTTGCATTTAGCACATCCGGAACCAAGTACTTCAATTTTCATAATCTCTCCTGTTGTTTTTTAGTAAATAATATTGAAAATCCATCCTGATACTGTGAAAAAAACCAGCAGCATCAGAAAGAAGATTATCAGCAGTCTGGGTTTCATGACCTGTTTGAGCATCATAAACTCGGGGAAACTTGCAGCAACAACGCTCATCATAAAGGCTAAGGTCGTTCCTACAGGAAGTCCTTTGGCCATCAGGGTCGATGCGACAGGGATGACTCCGCTGGCATTGGCATACAGGGGAATCCCCAGAACTACCGCTGCCGGAACTGACCACCAGCTTCCCTGTCCCAGGTTGCGGGTAATGAAATCCTCGGGAACAAAACCGTGAAGAGCGGCACCCAGTCCCACACCTATAAACACCCATTTCCAGATTCTTCCGAAGATCTCTTTCAGTTCGTCTCTGGCAAAGTCATGCCTGTCCTTCATGGTGAGTTTCTTTCTCTCTGATTCCTGACCGTCCTGCTTCAGGTTCAGGGCCTGCTGACCCAGGGGGCTCAGGTATTTTTCGGCACCGATGGCATCGATGAAGAATCCCCCCAGAACGCCGGCAATGATTCCGGTTGCCACATATACCGCCATAAACTTAATTCCCAGGATGGAACCCAGAAGGATAACAGCCACCTCGTTGATCATAGGGGAGGTGATGAGAAAGGCCATGGTAATGCCCAGAGGAATTCTGGCTGAGGTAAAGCCCAGGAACAGGGGAATGCTGGAACAGGAACAGAAGGGGGTCACCGCTCCGAAAACCGAGGCCATCACGTAGGCCAGTCCCCGGTGTTTTCCTTTCAGGTAGTTTCGTATCCTGTCTGTATCCACTGCGGCTCTGGCCAGGGCAATCAGATAGATCATTATAAGGAGCAGGGCGAATATCTTTGTGGTGTCCTCTATGAAAAAATGTACAGAATCACCCAGCTTGCTGCCAGGTGACAGACCGAATACTGTGTAGCTGATAAAGTCGGCAATATATGTGAATAGCTTCATCCCTGAATCCTTATATTTAGTAATTTAGCTAAATGTAACAATAATACCTTGCCTTGGCAAGATCTTTCTGCTATTTTTTTCTTATGAATAGTTTAGTTAATCAGTTAAAAGCTCTGGGAGAGGGGAACCGGTTCAGAATCTGTATGATGCTTCTGGAAAAACCCCTTTGTGTCTGCCAGCTGCTTTCTGTACTCGATATTGCCGGGGGGACCTTGTCCAACCATCTGAAGATTCTCAAGAATGCAGGGCTGATTGATCAGCGAAAAGACGGTAAATGGATTGAATACTATATCGCCGGAGATTCTGCAGAGGATTTTATCCGCAAGAATGCAGACTTTCTGTCCGATCGGGAACTGATAGACCGGGATCTGGATACCATAAGATGTTCTGACAGGACGAGCTGCACTCCCTCCCGCAGCTGATTTTTCCCTCTCTGCCCGGGGGCATAGGGTTTCTTATAATGGCTCTCAGTCTAAAAGAGCAGGGGGCAGCAAATCCCTTTTGATATTTCTCAGTGAGTTGTACATATTGTATTTCAGGCTGTCCCGGCCGGATGTGATCTGTTCCACCAGGGCAGCGGCTTCTTTGCGCCGGCTTTCTCCCTCATAGGGGCAGTGTTTTGCCGGTATATGCCACTCCATATCTTTGACCAGAGCCTCAATATGGTGTTCCTGAACCAGGCAGAGGGGTCTGATCAAGAGCAGGTCTTTTTCATATTCCAGTCTGGGCGGCATGGCCGCCAGTTCCCCCTGCCAGCTCATATTCATGATCAGAGTCTGCAGTATATCGTCCATATGGTGACCCAGGGCAATACTGTGGAAGCCACCTTCACTGGCAAACTTCAACAGGGCTTCCCTTCTTTTCCGGGCACAGATAAAACAGTTCGGTTCCTGTCCGGGGCGTAGAGCGGATTGGAGCTTCCGGTCCAGGATTGTGTGAGGAACATTCCAGTCCTCCATCATTTTATCAAGGGCGGGAGCCAGTTCAGGGGGGTGAACTTCCGAGCTGATATGAACCGCATGGACTGTAAAGGAGACGGGGAAGGAATGGGACATCCTGTGGAGGAGCCAGGTGAGGGCCAGAGAGTCCTTGCCTCCGGACAGGGCAATCAGAACCCTGTCACCCTCGCGGATCAGGTTATATTCCATTATGGCTCTGCTGAGTCTTTTACTGAGAAGGCCTTTACTGTCTTTGGGCATAACAGAGCCGATTATACAGCCCCCGGAGGGTTCAGGCAAGTTCCGTCTGCTTCCCCGGGACAGGTCTCCGGGGGAGGTTTCCGGGGAAGGGTACTTTTAGTGCTTCAGGATCAGTACAGTTCCGGCGGCAGCCATAAGGCCGCCTGAGGTTCTGTTCAGATTCCTGATCCCCTTTTGGGACTGTACTTTCCGTCCGGTCTGCACCGCCAGCAGGGAGTAGGCTGTCATAACAAGGCTCAGGGTGGCACAGACGATACAGGCAATGATCAGAATCCCCCTTCCGCTGATGGAACCCAGATCAATAAAGGCGGGCAGAAAACTGCAGTAGAACAGAATCACCTTGGGGTTGGAGAGAGTAATGATCAGCCCTTCGCCGTAACAGGCTACAGGAGATCTTCCCTCTCCGTCCTGGCAGGGTTCTCCTGTACGGGAGCTTGCCGGTTTTGAGAAGAAAGCCTTTACTCCCAGATAGATCAGGTACAGACCTCCGGCAATCCGGATGACAGTAAATATCCAGTTTACATTCTGCGCCAGCCAGGTCAGGCCGCTGAGGGCAAAGCTCAAATAGATCAGGTCGCCGGTGACAATGCCGGCAATCAGAAAAAGAGATTTCCGGAAGCCCGAATTCAGAGCCCTTCCCAGAACGGCAAATACGCCGGGACCCGGTGTGACGGCCAGCACCAGCATGGCGGCAGTGAAACTCAGTATGGAAATAAGGCTCATCATGGGGCTCCTTTTGTCATTCCTGGGGAGGCATCACCCGGCTGCAAAACCGGGTGACACAGTATCAGGAGATGGCGTGGATCTGTTTCAGAAACTCTCTGGTTCTTTCATTCTCGGGTTCGGTGAAAAATTTCTCAGGCACCTGTCTTTCCACGATTTTTCCCTCATCCATAAAGATAACATGATCGGCCACCCTCCGGGCGAAGCCCATTTCATGGGTTACGCAGAGCATGGTCATTCCTTCTTCGGCCAGAGTGACCATTACATCCAGTACTTCATTGACCATTTCCGGGTCCAGTGCTGAAGTGGGTTCATCAAAGAGCATAATCTCCGGCTGCATGCACAGACTGCGGGCAATGGCCGCCCGCTGCTGCTGTCCCCCGGAAAGCTGGGAGGGAAATTTATAGGCATGTTCGGCGATATTGACCCGTTTCAGGTATTTCCAGGCCAGTTTGTCCGCTTCTTTCTGAGAGATTTTTCTCAGCCAGATAGGGGCCAGCGTCAGGTTCTGAAGAATGGTCAAATGGGGGAAAAGGTTGAAGCTCTGAAACACCATTCCCACTTCTTTCCGGATGGCAGCCACGTCTTTTGTGTTTTCCGTCAGCTCATGGCCCATCACATTGATGCTTCCCTTCTGGTGTTTTTCCAGACGATTGATGCAGCGGATCAGTGTGGACTTGCCGGAACCCGAAGGTCCGCATATAACGATCTTTTCCCCCTTGGCAACCTTCAGGTTCACATCAGTGAGAACATGGAACTCTCCAAACCATTTGTTGAGGTCTGTAATTGAAATAATAAAATCTTCGTCTGCCCCGGATGCAGCCGGGGTTTCTGCCGGTATGGCTTTTTCTATGGTATCGGTCATTCGGGCACTCCTGTCATTTCTGCTGTTTCAGGCAGTTCATTTACTTTTTTCTCCACCTTGTAGGTGAGTCGTGATATGGCAAAACAGATTATCCAGTACAGTATTCCAGCAAAAATCAGTCCTTCCGGCTCCATACCCAGCCAGTCCGTATCGCTGGCCAGAGGGCTGACGATTCCCAGCAGGTCAAACATTCCGATAATCAGCACCAGGGTTGTATCCTTGATAAAGGAGATTGAAATACCCCCGATATTGGATACGGTCAGTTTAAGAACCTGGGGGAGGATAATCAGATAGGACTGGAGGCCGAATTTGAACCCCAGTGCATCGGCAGCCTCATACTGTCCCTTGGGGATGGACTGTAATCCTCCCCGGATGACTTCGGCCAGGTAGGCGGACTGGAAAATACTCATTCCGATTATAACCCTGACCATCTTGTCCACGGCCGCGCCGTTGGGAAGGAAGAAGGGCACAACCACAGAAGACATAAACAGAATTGTGATCAGGGGAATCCCTCTGAAGAACTCAATATAGGCAATGCTGAGCCCCTTTATCACAGGCAGTTCGCTCCGTCTTCCCAGGGCCATCAGTATGCCTACCGGGAATGAGTAGAGCAGTCCTGTGACCGAGAGGATAAAGGTCAGGGTCAGGCCGCCCCAGTCATTGGAGGACACCTTTTCTAGACCCGGCCCTCCTGACAGGAAGTACATGATGATCAGGGGCCAGATCACCATCTGTGCCAGCATGATCAGCACCTTGTGTCTGATTCCCTTTATGAAATAGGGGATCATGGTGAAGATCATCAGGATAATGGTGACGGGTATACGCCAGATCTGTTCCCTGGGATAGAAACCGAACATAAAGAACCGGAGCTTTTTGATGATAAAGGCCCAGGTGGCTCCTCCGGCCTGTGCCACATCCCTGGACTCTCCGGTCCACACGGCATTGATGAAGGCCCAGTTGATAAACCAGAAACCAAGTTTGAACACCAGCCAGACCATAAGAACAGTCAGTACGGCATTCACAGGTGTATTGAAGAATTCTTTTTTGAGAAAATCGATTGCACTTTTTATTTTCAGCTTCATAGGGGGATATCCTCCTTGCTGATCATCTCTCCCTTTCTGTTGATGATGGCCTTGTTGTACCAGTTCATAAGCATGGATGTCACAAGACTGATAGAGAGGTAGGTGATCATGACCAGAGACATAACCTCCAGGGCCCGGCCGGTCTGGTTCAGTGTGGTTCCGGCAAATACGGATGTCAGGTCGGGATAGGCAACGGCCATCCCCAGTGATGTATTTTTGATCAGGTTCAGATACTGATTTGTGACCGGGGGAATCATGGTCCTCAGAGCCTGGGGAATGATAATCAGCTGCAGACGCCTCCAGGAGGGGAATCCCAGACTTTTAGCGGCTTCCAGCTGTCCCTTGGGTACAGACAGTATGGATGATCTGACAATTTCAGAAATATAAGTAGAGGTGTAGGTGCTCAGGGCTACAACTACCGAGAAGAGCTCCGGGCGCATGGTCATGCCGCTGGAGAACTTGAATTTGGTTATCTGGGGAAGCACCATATCGTAGGGCTTCAGCAGCCAGGCTGCGGCTACCGGGATCAGCACAAAGGCCAGCTGCAGAGGCCAGAGCCTTTTATGAACACCCCTTAATACCAGTTTTTTCTTCATTACCGAAATGTAGATAACCGCAATGATACAGATGAATACAAGCAGGGAGTAGCTGTGAGCATTCTCCTGAGGGATAAAGGAGGGGATAGTGATTCCCCTGACATTGATATAAAGCCATTCTCCCACTTTGAAGGACTCCTTGAAAGGAGGCAGGACATTCAGGAAGACGACCTGATACCAGAACAGCACATGGAGTAGAGGCGGGATATTTCTGAGAGCTTCCACATAGGCCAGTGCCGTTATGCTGATCAGTTTATTGCTGGACAGCCTCATCAGCCCCACGATGAAACCGAGGGCTGTGGTCAGAATAATTCCGATGAATGAAGCCAGAAGTGTATTGAGTAGACCTATGACAAATGTTCTTCCGAAGGTATCGGCCTCTGTATAGGAAATGAGAGTCTGGCTGATTGAGAAACCGGCGGTATCATTCATGAAACCGAATCCGATTCCGATGTTTCTTTTTGTAATATTCTCTATGTAATTGAATCCGAAAAACAGGAAAAGACCCAGAATCAGAGCAATTATGCCCGTCTGGATCATCAGGTTCCGGCTTTGTGTTTTATTCATTTTTCAACCTGTGATTTGGGAGTGTGGAAAATCTCCCCGGTTGGGGAGATCTTCCTATCGGGAAGCATCAGCGGATAGGCATTCCGTACTGAAGTCCGCCATCAGTCCACAGAGCGTTGTAACCTCTTTCAATATTCAGAGGTGAAGAAGCTCCCAGGTGTTTGTCAAAGCTTTCTCCGTAGTTTCCAACCAGTTTGATAATGTTGTAACCCCAGTCATCACTCAGACCGTAGCCTTTGGAGACTGCGCCTTCCACACCAAGCATTCTTTTCACATTGGGATTTGTGCTGCTGGATTTCATTTCATCAACATTCTGTGAAGTAACGCCGTACTCTTCTGCATTGAGCATGACCATAAGAGTCCAGGCCACAATATCCAGCCACTGATCATCCCCTTCACGGACAACGGGACCCAGGGGCTCTTTGGAAATGACTTCGGGAAGCATGATAAAGTTTCCGGGTTCCTTGAACTTGGTTCTCAGGGCGTAGAGCTGGGACTGGTCGCTTGTTACCGCATCAGCCCGTCCGGCTTCTAGAGCAGCAGAGGCCTGGTCATTTTTCTCAAATGTAATCAGCTCAAATTCCATTCCCTGTTTCCGGAAGTAGTCCGACAGGTTCAGCTCGGTGGTTGTTCCCGCCTGTACAGCGATGGTGGCTCCGTCCAGATCGGCCAGACTGGTGATTCCTGAATCTTTGGCCACCATGAATCCCTGACCGTCGTAATAGTTGACTCC
>JAQQAM010000025.1 GCA_028532905.1 Spirochaetales bacterium | reverse complement strand
TATGGAATTCCTCCCCGGTAAAGAGGGTCTCTGCCACATTTCCAAGATCTCCAAGGAACGGGTGAACAATGTATCCGAAGTTCTCAAAGAAGGTCAGGAAGTGGAAGTTCGTCTGATCGAAGTGGATAGAATGGGAAGAATCAACCTGAGTATGGTTGATGCCCAGAACAAAGACTGGAAACCCAGATCCGGCGGTATGAACCGCAGATAATTTCCTGGCGTAAAGAAAGGGATTTTTCTAAAAATCCCCTTATGCTATAATTGAACAGTCCCTTTTTCAGGGGCTGTTTTTTTTGGTTGTCCGGCGCGGCCGGAGAACGGATTCAATCCAAATTTAATGAGGACCTAAATGAATACTGTTACTGTAAAACTGACAGGACCTGAGGATATGATGCCCCATTACGGGACAGAAGACTCTGCAGGAGCTGATCTGAGAGCCTGTATAGATGAACCTGTTACACTCACACCCGGCGAACGGAAACTGATTCCCACCGGTCTTAAAATGGCTATCCCTTCAGGATATGAAGGGCAGGTGCGGCCCCGTTCCGGACTGGCTGTGAAGAAGGGACTCACCGTTCTGAATACCCCCGGAACGATTGATGCCGATTACCGGGGTGATGTGATGGTCATTCTGATTAACCTGGGGCAGGAAGAGGTTGTTATCCAACGGGGCGAGAGAATTGCCCAGCTTATTATTGCCCCAGTGACCAAAGCTGATTTTCAGTTTACCGGGAGCCTGGAAGAGACTGAAAGAGGTCATGGAGGTTTCGGTTCCACCGGCAGTAAATGAAACAGAGCCTTTTTCTGTCTGTTCTCATATTCAGTCTGTTCCTGAACTGTCTTCCTCTCACCGGGGAGGAGCAGTTTGAACACAGGCTTCTTCTCCTGGAGAATACACTCCTAGATTCCCGAAACAAGGGAGACTTCCTGACAGAAGAGGGTATCCGGAAAACCCTCGAGACAGATCTGGCGCATGAGACGGATTCTCTTAACCGGACGGCTCTGAAACGGCTTCTCTATATGGAGAGCATAGCCCTGCCGGAGAATATTTTCTTTGACACAGATATTTCCAGCATGACAGTTGTTGATGATGATCTGTGGCTGGGAAGCCGGAGCGGGGATATCGCCAGATACTCATTGTCAGAAAGACAGTGGAAATCCTATGCAAGGGGGCAGGAGTCTCTTTCCATACGGACAGTGCAGGCCATTCTGCCGGACAGGGAAAGAATATGGTTTCTTTCCTACGGCAGTGTGGGAGTCTATTCCAGAAGGCATGACCGTATCGTCTCCCTCCCTGTTCCCGACGAAAAGGAGTTCAGAGGACTCCAGAGTGCAGTTGTCATGGGCAGCGGTCTGATCGCCGGAACCCAGTCAAAGGGGCTGAGGCGCATACGTCTGGACAGCCAGTCTGTATTGCCCCGCCCGGGGGATTTGCGAAATATTACATACCTTCAGTTTATGGACCGGGAGCAGCTTCTGGCAGGAACAGAAGAAAATGGACTGTATATTCTTGACCGTTTCTATAATGCCCGACCGGCCGGTTCCGGCAGCAGCCAGCTTTCGGCTGTACGAGTCCTGTTGGGTGACCCTTCTGATAGTATGATTGCCGGAAGCTACGGCGGCGGACTGTATAAGCTTGTCAGAGAGGGGGCCAGTTATGATATAGTTCTTCTGAACAGCCGTGCCCGTTGGATTACCGGAGGTGTTGAGCTCTCCGGCTTATACTGTTTCTCCACCCTGGGAAACGGTCTTCTGGTAATGGATAAAGAAGCCCGGAATATAAGAAGCCTTGGTATTTCCGAAGGCCTTTCCGGACTTGATTTAAGCTCGGCAGCTTATGTGGCACCCTTTATCATCTGTGCAGTGCAGGGGCAGGGACTTATAAAGATACATGAAGACATATTTAGAACGCCCTAATTCCTATAAAACTCTTTACCTCTATATCGCCAGGGAGTTTTTTCTCTCTTTTCTGGTTTCATTCCTGTTCTTCTTTTTTATCTTCTTTATCAATCAGCTCTTACTTCTGGCTGAAGATATTCTGGAAAAACAGGTGCCCTTCAGCTACGTAATGCGGCTGATCCTGTATTCCCTTCCTTCCATTATTGCCATCTCCTTTCCCTTTGCCACTCTGGTAGGGACTCTTATGACCTACGGCCGTTTTTCCTCAGACAATGAAATTCTAGCCATGAAATGCTCGGGGATCACCTATAACCGGATATTTCTGCCTGTATTTATAATAGGAATCCTTTTTTCCTTTATCTCCTTTTTCGTTAATGACTATCTTCTCCCCCTGGGAACCCTGAACTTCACCAAACTCTACAGAGAA
This sequence comes from Spirochaetales bacterium, assembly GCA_028532905.1. Taxonomy (GTDB): domain Bacteria; phylum Spirochaetota; class Spirochaetia; order DSM-2461; family DSM-2461; genus Oceanispirochaeta. The sequence continues at coordinate 6,396 of JAQQAM010000025.1, read as the reverse complement.
ATGATCTACCGGAATCCTGAAGTGGAACTGGATTCCTACTCGGTAAAGTTTTTTCAGGAGAGCATCATCATTACGGGGAAAGTGGAGGGGAAATCCATTGATAACCTTATTATTGTGGAGAAGGACAAGGAATCCAACAGAAGGATTATTCTGGCGGATCAGGCTCTTATCAACAATGATTACGAAGATGCGGGTGTCCTCTCCTTTCAGCTGGATAACATTCTGGATCATAAACCCCAGAAAAGAAACAGAGGGGAGTTTCTCTATTCCGAGGCGGATGAAATGATTTACAATATTCTTCTGAAGGATATTACCTCATCCATCAGAAATCCGGGACCAAGGGAAATGAGTTCCATCGATGTGTATAGAGAAATTCAGGAAAAAGAGGAGCGTTATCAGGTTAAAGTAAGGTCCAAGGATCAGCAGAGTCTCCGGTACTTCGGGGAAATGTATGGTGACTGGAGTCTTATGAATCAGGAAAGTAATCCCAGGGTTGTGCAGAGCCTCTCCGATAAAATCAGAAACAGTGCCGTTCAGTATGAAAAGTCTGTCACATCCAAGGTGAAAGATCGTTCCCTGCAGATCTGGAAACTGGAGTTCTACCAGAAATTTTCGATCCCTTTTTCCTGTCTTCCCTTTGTTCTTCTTGCCTTTCCTCTGGGACTCTATACAAAACGGAGCGGAAAATCTGTGGGCTTCGGTATCGGGTTGTTTATTACGATTGTTTATTGGGGCATGCTGGTCGCCGGCAGGACTCTGGGAATCAGAACCTTCTATCCCCCCGGACTCACCATGTGGCTTCCCAATATGCTCATTCTGCTGATCGGATCTGTACTCTATCTCTTCAGGGCTGGTAAATGAAAGTACTGCACAAGATGATTATGAAAGATTTCCTCCCCACACTGATGGTGGCTATGGTGTTCTTCATCATGATACTACAGCTGGTGGATATCTTTGCCAATCTCTGGCGTTATCTGAATGCGGAAGTGCCCATGGCTGCCATACTGAGGGTGACCCTGCTGTATACTCCCAAATGTGTTTCTTTTTCCCTGCCCATCGCTATTCTGTTCGCCATATCCTATACACTGGGGAACTACTATGCCAACAATGAGCTGATTGCCGTATTCGGTTCAGGGTATTCCCTGTATCAGTTATCCCGGCCTCTTATCTTCTTTGCCCTGCTCATCAGTTTCGGGAGCTATTTTTTTGAAGACCGGATAGTGATTCCCACCTTCAAGGAGAAAAACAAGATGTCCAGGGAAATCCTGGGACAGACAGTCTCCTTCAGCAATTCCAATGTGGCTGTATTGAGTCACAGAAACAGAGTCATTTACAACGCAGACTTCTATAATGACCGGAGGGAGAGTCTGACAGGCCTGACTGTCCTGTTCCTGGATGAAAACGGCAGTTTTGAGTTCCGGGTGGATGGTAATTCCGCGGTCTGGGAGGATGAGCGCTGGCTGGTTAAGAATGCGAGGGTTTTAATATATGACGAGAGGGGTGAATTTCTGGAAGAGGAATTCCACAGCAGCTGGGAGCATGAAATGCTGGATGAACCCCCCGAATCTTTTAAACGCATCAGCCGGGATATTGCAGAAATGAGCGCGGCAGAGGCCAAAGCCTGGGTGGAGTCTCTCAAACGGACAGGATTTCCCTATAAGGGAGCCCTCACAGAGTATTATCAGAGAATCTCCTTTGCTCTTACACCTCTTGTGGTCGCTTTGTTATCCTGTTCTCTGGGAGGACGGTTTAAAAAGAATATTCTTCTCATGAGCCTCCTTTCCAGTCTGGTGGTTTCTGTTATATATTACGTTGCACAAATGATAATGGTTCTGCTGGCAAAACTGGGATATATACCGCCCTTATACGGTGCCTGGGCGGCGTTTCTGATTTTTCTTGGAATTGGTGCCATACTGTTCAGGACAGCCCAGACCTGACGGAATACCCTTATATCTTAAGGAGCAAAAAATGATAGATATTCAATATAGAGATTCATCCTGCCGGGGAAGAGGAGGTATCCTTCATCTGCCCCATGGGGAGGTAGAAGTACCCGCCTTTATGCCTGTGGGTACAAACGGCACAGTCAAAGCGGTCAAGCATAATTCTGTGGAGGATATGGGTTATACCCTGATTCTGGGGAATACCTACCACCTCTATCTCCGCCCCGGCATGGAAGTCATCGAGGCAGCCGGAGGCCTTCACAATTTCAGTTCATGGAAACACAATATTCTCACAGATTCCGGCGGATTTCAGGTCTTTTCTCTGGCTCCTTTCCGGAAAATCAGAGAAGAGGGGGTCCGGTTCAGATCCCATATTGACGGTGCCTATCATGTGTTTACTCCCGAAAAGGTTGTAGAAATTCAGGAAACCCTGGGCAGTGATGTGCAGATGGTGCTGGATGTCTGTACGGCTCCCGGTATTTCTCATAAAGAGGCTGTGGAGTCACTGGAAATCACAACCCGCTGGGCCAGAAGAGCCAAAGAGAGATGGCTGAACTGCAAAGATGAATACCAGGGGAAGCTCTTTGGCATCATACAGGGAAATTTCTATGAGGATCTCCGAAAAAGGAGTGCCGAAGAAATTCTGGAACTGGATACACCCGGTATTGCCATCGGCGGACTGTCTGTGGGAGAAACACCTGAAATGTTCAGGGATTATCTCCACTACACAGCCCAGTTCCTTCCTGAAGACAAGCCCCGGTATGTGATGGGAATTGGTACTCCCGACTATATGCTGGAAGCCGTTGAAGCGGGGATCGATATGTTTGACTGTGTCTATCCCACCAGGATTGCCCGGAATGGAACCTGTTTTACTCTGGACGGGAATCTGGCCCTGAAAAATGAAAAATTCAGACTGGATCAGCAACCCATTGAACCGACCTGTACCTGTCCTGTCTGCCGGCAGTACAGCCGTTCCTATCTGAGGCACCTGTTCAAAGCGAAAGAAATCCTCGGCCCCATGCTGGTCACCGAGCATAATCTTCACTTCCTTCATACCTTTATGGAAGAGGTCAGGCAGTCTCTCCGGGAAGGCCGTTTTCTCCAGTACAAGAAGTCCTTTCTGGACCGGTTTCAGAAGAGGTAATCTTTGAAAGAGACAACACGCCGGCAGAGCATGCTCTCCACACTGGCCGTTATGGCAGGGACCCTGGGGTCCCGGATTCTGGGATTTGTCCGCATCGCCCTGATCAGTATGTATTTCGGAGCCAGCGGTGAGGCGGATATTCTGAATGCCGTATTCAATATTCCCAATAATTTCCGCAAGCTCCTGGCGGAAGGGGCACTCTCCTCCGCCTTTATTCCCGAGCTTTCCCGGCAGATTGTATCAGAACCCGAGGGTAAGGGCTCCCGGAATCTGAGCCGCAGCATTCTGGGACTGCAGCTGCTTATACTCATCCCTTTGTCGGTACTCTGTGTTTTCTTTCCGGAGATTGTACTGAAGATTTTTATCCGTTTTCAGGAACCCTGGAAAATGGAAATGGCGGTCCGTCTGTTCCGGTGGATATTTCATTATATTCTCCTGATCAGTGTTTCCGCAGTTTTAATGGCAGTACTTAATTCCCATAATCATTTTCTGATTCCCGCTCTGTCGCCTCTGCTGTTTTCCATATCTGTTATCTCCTCCATTGTCATCTGGCACGAAAAGTTCGGTATTTTTTCCATGGTGATCGGTGTGCTGGGCGGTGGTGTGGCACAGATTGTCTGGCAGTATCCCATGTTCAGGAAACTGGGATATTCCCTGAGGCCCCGGCTCCATTTTAAAGAGGAATCCTTCAGACGGGTGATGAAGCAGTGGCTGCCTGTACTGATTACGTCTTCCATCTTCACTGTGAATCAGCAGATTGCCATTCTTCTGGCTACGGGGCTGGATGAGGGATCTACAACGGCTCTGAGCAATGCCATTGTATTCTGGCAGCTCCCCTTCGGTATTTTCAGCGCCTCCATCGCCACTGTTCTATTTCCCAAGATGAGCCGCCAGTCCGGGGAAGGTAACCTTGACGGGATGGCTTCTACTCTTCAGGAGGGCATTCATATGCTCTCGGTTCTTCTGGTACCTTCTTCCATTCTGCTTATGATTTTCGGACCCGAGATGATCTCTACAGCATTGCAGAGGGGGGCATATGATGCAGAAAACTCCCATCTGGCAGCAAAAGTTCTCTTTGCCTATGCTCCGGGAATGTTTTTTGTGGGATCTTACAATCTTTTTCAACGCTCATTCTATTCCAGAGGCAACTACAGATTCCCTCTGAAAACGGCTTTGGTGACAGTCCTTCTGGATGTTCTCCTGTCTCTTGTGTTTGTATTTGTTCTGAACTGGGGTGTCGTTTCTCTGGCCTGGGCCAACTCCCTCGCCTTTGTTGTTGGTGCCCTTATGATGATAGCCGGCAGCTACACAGACCGGATCGCCATCAATTTCAAATCACTTGGTTATCAGACCATCAAGGTTCTGGGAGCCCAGATCCCCATGATCGCAGCAGCCCTTCTGTTTAAACGGATCTTTCCTGTTGCCCTGTTTTATGAGGGGAGCGGATGGACGAATCTGGCCTTTTTGGCGGTTGAAGGTCTCGTGTCTGCAGCGGTCCTGCTGTTCTTTTACAATTTAATGAAACTGGATGTAATGACGATCTTAAGAAGAAGAGGTGGTAAATAAGTGAGAGTTCTTCTTTTGTTCCTGATAATTCTTTTTATTCAGCCCCTGTGCGCTCAGGAGGGGACTGACAGTCCGGCTGCCGCCGAGGCAGTTGATGCTGCTGATACAGACAGTGCAGAGAGTGCAGAGAGTGCTGAAGACAGCAGTGATGCGGAAGCAGATGCTGAAGAGAAAAAGGCAGCCGAAGAAAAAAAAGCACAGGAAGAAAAGATCGAATCTCTGAACAAGGAGAAACGGGAAGTCCTTCTGTATGGTATCGATACGGAAGTGCAGGACGTCCTGGGAACCATCCGCTCGGAAAAAGATACCACCTTCAATGAAGATCTCAAGCAGCTTCTTCAGACCAACTCCAATGCGGAAATCAACAGGGGGGTCTTTGATTTCTTCAATGAAATGAAAGTGGATATTGCCCGGGATGATGCCCTGACTCTTTTGAATAACCATCTGGATGATTACGAGTACACCAAGAACCTGATTCTGTCGGCTATTTCCTATCTGGGAGCCATTGAAGCCGCTGAAGCTGGTGATACTTTATACAACCTTATAAACGACAATGATCAGGCTATTGCCACAGCCGCTCTCAGAGGAATCGGAAAACTGAAAGATGCCTCACGGGTACAGGAAATTATGGATCTTGTGGATGAGTATTCCGGAGACTCTGAGTTCTCTGATTTCTCGGCGGCAGCAATTTCCGTACTGGGTGAGCTGGGTTATGGGGAGGCCCAGATCTTTCTGGAAGATATCCTTCAGGATGAGGATGCACCCGCCGCCCAGAGGCAGAATGCGGCAGTATCCATCGGACGTCTTCAGCAGGAGGAGGGGTTGGCTCTGCTGAAAAGTATGTACAGCACTTCACAGGACAGTCTTCTGCGTTCCTATATCCTTCACGGGATTACCTGGTATGAAGACCCTGAAGTGGAAGCGCTTCTGATTACAGCATTGAGGGATGCGTTCTGGCGGATCAGGGTGGCCGCAGCTGAGGGGCTGGGTGAGAGGCAGTCCGCAGAAGCCGTGAATATACTGCAGTACAAAGTGCGCAGAGATCCTGTCCGGCAGGTCCGGTATGCCTCTATCGAAGCCCTTGGTAAAATTGATACACCCGAGGCAGGCAGCTTTCTGATTGAACAGTTTGAAACAGAACGTGTTGCCTTTGATATCCGCCAGAAAGCTCTGGATATGATGCTGGAGCACAAAATCAGCGGTACAATAGACAGTCTGGAGAAGGTTCTGAGGCCTAAGTGGTCCAAGGATAATGATAATGAACTGGGGCCATTCTGCAAGACTTTAAGCAGTACGGAGTGGGACAGTCTGAAACCTTTTTATGCAGAGATGATGGCTCACAAGGATTTTATTATTAAAATCTACGGCATCAGAGGGGTAAAGCTCAATCAGATCGCCTCTCTTAAAGATGCTGTGAAGGCCATGGATAATGAGAAAGAGGCCATTAATGTGAGACGGGAAGCCAAGGCCGCCCTGGAGAGTTTTTAAAAAAGCCCGGATTCTCTTTGGATCGTAATTAAAATAATCATCCCAATTCAACCTTGACAGATCATAAAAACATCCCTTATATTATGTTTGTTGAAACAATCAACAAACAAGAGAGAGTGTTAGGGAGTTAAGGATGACCAGTAATAAGGTTCAGGAAGGCAGGATAAACCGCAGCAGGACGATTGATCTTATCCGCAACAGACCGGGTATCAGCCGGATTGAGGCTTCAGACACCCTGGGACTGAATCGATCCACCCT
>JAQQAM010000024.1 GCA_028532905.1 Spirochaetales bacterium | reverse complement strand
GAAGCCATAGCTTTTGCATTTATTGTCGGAATTGATCCGACAATCGGTTTATATGCCGCTTTTATGATGGGACTGGTGACAGCTCTCATCGGAGGCCGACCGGGAATGATTTCCGGTGCCACAGGAGCCGTAGCTGTCATTTTTGCTCCCCTGGTTAAGGAACAGGCAGCTGCGGGAGGTATGAAATCTACTCTGGGATATCTGTTTGCCGCTGTAATTCTCATGGGGATTATTCAGGTATTATTTGGTCTTCTGAAGCTTGGAAAATTTATCCGTCTGGTTCCTCACCCGGTAATGCTCGGCTTTGTAAACGGACTCGCTATTATTATTTTCAAATCTCAGTTTGAGATGTTTATGACAGGTCATCATGACTCTTTTGGAGATAAATCCCTGATTCTGCTTGTTATGGGGATTCTGATAGTACTCACTATGGCTATCAGTTATTATCTTCCGAAGCTAACCAAAGCTGTTCCGGCAACACTGGCCGCTATTGTTGTTGTCAGTATTCTCTCCCTGCTTTTAAAGAATATGGGATTTCAGGTATTTAATGTTATGGATTTCGTTAAAGAAAACGATCCTGTCAGAATGACTCTGGCCGCGTCGCTTCCACATTTTTCCTTCCCGGCCATCCCGTTTTCCTTTGAGGCTTTGAAAACAATTTTTCCCTATGCTGTTCTGGCTGCTTCTGTGGGGCTGATTGAGTCACTGATGACATTATCGCTGGTTGATGAATTAACAGATACAAGAGGACGGGGAAATCGGGAATGTATAGGTCAGGGTGTCGCCAATATTGTTAATGGGTTTTTCGGAGGAATGGGCGGCTGTGCTATGATTGGTCAGTCGGTCATTAATATCAAAGCCGGAGGGCGAGGGCGTCTGTCTGGAATAACTGCCGCTGTGGCTCTGCTGTGTTTTATTCTCTTCGGTGCCCCTTTGATTGAAAATATTCCCCTTGCAGCCCTTGTGGGTGTTATGTTTATGGTAGCCTTCGGTACATTTGAGTGGTCCAGCTTCAGGGTTATGAAGCAGATTCCCCGGTCTGATGCTCTGGTTATAATTCTGGTTTCAGTCATTACGGTTACTGTTGATCTTGCCATCGCCGTTGCTGTGGGAATCATTTTCTCAGCTCTTGTCTTTGCCTGGGAAAAGGGGAAGAAGATTGATGTCCAAGAACAGACAGATGAAAAGGGAGTTAAAATCTACACACTGGATGGAGCACTCTTTTTCGGCTCTGTTATGTCATTCAAGGATATTTTCAGCTTCGGTGAAGATCCGGAGCATATTGTTATTGATTTTGCAAAGGCCAGAGTTCACGATCACTCGGGATTGGAAGCACTAAATTTCGTAACAGAAAAGTATTCTTCCCTGGGTAAAAAGTTGCATATTCTGAATCTAAGCCATGAATGTCGGATACTTTTAAAAAAAGCTGAAGGTATCGTGGAAATTACTGAAATTGAAGGGCTTGAGTGGCATCATCTGGCAGAAAACAGTCTGGCATAAAGAAAAAAACTAAATCCGGCCTAGAATCTTTGAATCGAGGGTCGGTATTCGCTTTAATCACTACAGCTGTTCATCTGAAGATCCAGAGCTCCCACTGAAATACTTATTTCTCGTAAAGACAAACCCAGTGACAGCAGGAGGCATACAAGGCTTGCAGCAAAACTGAACTCTCCCGCTGTTGTTAAAGATAAAAAAAGCATGAGCATCGATACAACGCAGAGAAAGAAGGCACTGACCCCAAGAATCTGCATATTCCGGATCATATAAATCCTTTTTCTCAGATTTTTAATTTGACCTTCAATATAATCTTCCGACTTTTGACGTTTACACAAATCCCTGATCAGTCCTGCCAGAGTCAGGTAGCGGTTTGTGTAGGCCAGCAGTAAGAGAGAAATCGCCGGAAAAAGTAATGCGGGTGTCGTTAGTGTCATTTCCATGGTTGTTTCCTTACGTGAAATAATAAGTACCAGTAGGGAAGATGATAGTACCGGTGATAATTGTAAATCAAGTTATATTTATTAAATCTTTGATTGATCGTGGCGGGAATCAGCTTTGGTCAGCGGCTTCGTGCCGCTTCCCGGCGCTCCTCTTCATTCACTGGCGTTCGGCATCCCTGCCTCTCTTCCGCTTCTGACGTCGCGCGTTCATTTCAGTTCGATTCCCGCTTCAATCAAAAAAAAGACCATTACAGCGTTGCTGCAATGATCTTTTTGTTTGGAGGTGGCGGGAATCGAACCCGCGTCCTATTGGGCGCTGGCAAGGCCTCTACAGGTTTAGTCTCTTCTTAGTATTTCGGAATTAACGAGAGGAAGAAACGTCCCTGCTATTTCCTACTTCCGGTAAAATGTCCCTCTTCAGTCCCGGACTAAAGAAAAGGTAAGTCCTGGTTTGTGGCGGATAGTCCGAGCCTCAGAACGGCGTCTCGGGTACCCGTCGCTGCTATATATTAAGCTGCGAGTGCAAGTGCAGAGTTGTCGAAAGAAACGACAACTGTATCTTCTTTTTTGGCACTTAACAAAAAGAAAGTTTAAGGAGTTAACGCTCCACCTGCAACCCGACCATCGTAAACCAACAGTCGAAACCTTGACACCCCCTTAAGGTGTTAGGGTAGAGCTATAATAATCGGAAGACGGCGGCTCGTCAAGAGCCTTTTAATCAGTCTTTCGGGTTAGTGGCGGGAGGGAGGCGCAGCCGACTCTGCATCAGCAGAGGCCGGAGCGGTAAGCGGAGTCCCGGACAGAACGGCGCCGGCGGATGCCGGAGCAACCCCCGGATCAGTGACTATTTAAGACGGAAATCTCTTTCCGCATCCCGTTTTATGTCTTTGTCCTTGATCGTGGCTCTCTTGTCGAACTGTTTTTTACCTTTACAGACTCCCACTTCCACCTTGACTCTGCCGTTTTTCAGGTAGAATTTCAGGGGGATAAGGGTGAAGCCCTTCTCAGAGACTTTCCGTTCCAGTTTCTTTATTTCCTGCTTGTGGGCCAGAAGTTTTCTGACTCTGTCGGAGCTGTGATTGTGAATGTTGCCGAAGTCATAGGGTGTAATGGAGAGATTTTTTATAAAGAGCTCTCCCTTTTTGATTTCAACGAAGGCATCGGGAAAAGAAAACTTGCCAATTTTTATGGATTTGACTTCAGTTCCTTTGAGGGCGATGCCGCATTCCAGTGACTCGGAGATTGTATAGTTGAACCGGGCTTTTCTATTTTCACCCAGCACATTGGAGGGAGTTTTTTTCTTCTTTTTTGCCATATCTTCTGTTTTACCTTTTCTGGAGAACCACGGGTCTGAACCCGATATAGGCGGTACACCAGTCTGCCGGTTGCGATCCTCTGTTCTCTGGTTTTACCTGTCCGGGAGGATTGGCCCAGCTTCCGCCTCTGACAGCCTTATCCGGAAAGGGGAAGCTGTCAGTAGCAGAGAGGCTATTATACAGATACGGATCGTTTGTGCCAAACCCGTTGGAGCACCATTCCCAGAGATTTCCTTCCATATCATAGAGATTCAGTGCTCCGGGGAGGAAAGATCCGGCTTCAAGAGCTCCCAGGTTCTTCTGGGAAGGCCTATCCCGGCTGGTTAATCCGTTCTTCCCGGCGGTTTCTTCCCATTCCCACTCTTCCGGCAGGCGGACTTTTATATCGCTGCTGTTAAAGTAGCTTGTGTTCAGCCATTTGTTGAAGGCTTCTGCCGCATGCCAGGATATATACCGGAGTGGTTCCTGACTTTCATAAGTC
>JAQQAM010000023.1 GCA_028532905.1 Spirochaetales bacterium | reverse complement strand
GGTAAAACATTCCGGAACCCCTGCCGTCCAGTCCAAAAAGGAGGCAGTGGACTCCCCGGCAAGGGGACTTTGCTCAAGCAGCCACATCCCCTGCAGAACAGGAGTCAGTTCGGCAGGGAGATCTTCCATGTACAGGCAAACCTCTTTCATGGGAGAGAATAGAGAGCAGCCTGACAGGAGCAGGAGCAGCAAAGCAGAAGACAGATGATTTCGGAACATATGATCTATCAGGGCGGAAATGAATCTCCTGATTCAAAGAAATCACATATTTTTTCAATTATACTTATCGAAAAATCAAGAGAGATCAGGCCCCTGTGTCCTTCAGCTGACCAACGTATATCTTTCTGACATCCATCAGAAACTGCTTAGAACCTGCCTCTCTGTAATCCGGATAGGTCCACTCCAGATCACGAAACTGCCCCTGTCTGTACTGAAGTGTCAGCTCTCCGTAAATACCTTTACTCATGGGGATGCGGTGGGCATTGTTCTTTGTTGTGGCCAGTATGAACTTACTCTGACAGAGTATGCCCGGGTCCAGATTGATTTTCCTGCCGCCCTCAGAGACATAGATCTCTTCCAGGGCATTACTGTGTATTTTTATGGATGCCAGATCCTCGGGATCTACCAGTTTTTCCAGAGAACAGAACAATCTGTAGATAGGTGTGCCCATTTCCCGGTTGTAATAATCACTGAATATAAAGACTTCAGGTTCGGTTTCCAGATCCACCGGCCCCCAGGTCTTTTGTATATCCCGCCGCAGGAACGGCAGAAGGGTAAGATCCGAGATGAGGATGCCAATGACCAGTTTTTCGGGTGTATATGCTTTTATCTCTGCCATAAATGCCTCCCCTGATTACTGAGAGCAGAAGATTTTATGTTGTTACTTTAGTCATATTCGGTGATAATAGCCAGTATGAGTCAAACAGAATTATATGTAGCGAAACTGGATGAAGCCCTGATGGCTAAAGCCGCCGTTCTGACAAAAGAAGAAATACCCCAGCTGAAGGAGCATTGCCGAACATTTCAGGCCGCCTACTCCGGGCTGTACAAGGTTTTTCTGGAAAAAGGACTCATTCAGGAAGACAACTACGATTACGAGCAGAAAATATCCGATTTGAAAGCTCCTCCATCCGATCCTTTTTCCGAATCAGACCTTCAGACTCAGATGAACATCCGCCTCCAGGATTATATGACCCAGCTTGATTTTATGAACAATTTCTTTTTCATGAGTGTTGAGTCCCTCAACCTGAAGGGGATCAAGAATATGCTGGGTATGATTGATTATTTCCATTGGAGCGAGATATCCCAGAACGCCGCCCATGTGATGAGCCGGTCTCTGGCAATCTATGTAGATAAAATAAAACAGACCGGTGATGCCATGGCCATCAATATACTGGCCAACTCCATTAAGGTTCTCAAAGACCTGCAGAAAAAGATTAAGGCAATTCTGAAGAAAATTACCCAGTATGCCAGACAGAACTACAAGCTCCAGTGCCGAATGAATGTCATCAGCCAGATGACTTTGGACCCGAACCGGATCAACAGCGACCTGAGCGGGACTCTTCAGGCCATTAAATTCGAGTTTCCCGTCAAATGGCAGGGAAATCCCTTCTTCAAAGAGCTGGTTCAGGAAATTCTGGAAGAGGATTTTTCCTCCCAGGCAGCCAGCCTGCAGGAAAAGAATCTGAGTTCTCTGGCCGTAAAAGAAAGGGTTGTTAAAAAGAAAAAGATTGATAAAAGTGCAGAGATGAAAAAAGAGCTGTTGGCTCTCGTTTCAGAACTGGCCAAAATCTATATACCCATGGAAACTATTATCATAAGACTGGATGATAATTCCCATATCCTTGATGAAAATATCAAGTCCTTTGCCCAGAGACTCTCCCGCTGGATCAACAGGGTTATGAGGCAGAAAAATGAAGTTTTCTACGAAATTCAGACCGGCTCCAACGGTACAAGAAAGAGCAGAGAAAAAATCAATTTCACCTCTTACCTGAACTGGATCAGGATGAAAGCCAATTTCTATAAAAATCTGAATAATCCCCAGAGTACCAGTTACCTGAGAGCCGCCGAATCGGATCTGCCCCATCTGGAGGAATTTCTTGAAAAGAATCAGCTGGAACTGAAAAAAATCATCAATCGCCTGGCTGCACTGGAACGCTTTTTCAAGGAAGAAGCTGATCCGGAAGTCCGGACAAAAGCCAAAGGCTTCAAGGCCGAAATGCAGCAGATGAAGATGATTGTGGGTAAAATTGTTTCGGGCCTGAAAGAGTACCAGGTACAGCTGGAAGAGATCGAACAGCTCAAAGCCCTGGGTATAGACCCGGAATCGTAAGATTTAAAACCAGGAAGCTGGAGAGTACTCTATGCTCCCCTTCCCTCAAAAGCAGATTAAACCATGGGTGATGATGAAGGGGAGTGGTCATCGCGAGTTCCGCAGCGGAACGCGAGGACCTGTCTGAGCAGGGACTACTTCCCTTCATCATTAGAATATAAGTTTTAGCTGTGATAGAGCCCCAGAATTCTGAAATCCTCTGTCAGAGTTTTAATCTTCTCCACGGCCTGATCAAATACGCTTCTGTCTTCGGGAATATCCAGATCAATATAGAACATATAAGACCAGGGTTTTCCGTGAATGGGACGGGATTCCAGCTTCTTCATGTTCAGTCCGTATTCAGAGAAAACAGACAGACAGGAAGACAGAGAACCAGCCTCATCAGCCACAGAGAAGACCAGAGACGCCTTATCCACGCTCTTATCGGGAGAAATCATATCCTTCCGGGCAATAACGGCAAAACGGGTATAGTTATGGGGGTTGGTCTCAATTCCCTCAGCGAGAATCTCAAGTCCGTAATAACCGGCGGCATCGGCACCTGCTACGGCGGCAATGGTTGTATCTGCTGCTTCAGCCACATGGGATGCGGCGCCGGCTGTATCAAAAAAGCTGACAGACTCCATTCCCTCTTTTTCCAGGTAGTCGGAACACTGGGACAGAGCCTGGGGATGAGAGTAGACTTTTTTAATATTCTCCAGTTTTGTACCGGGAACAGCCATCAGGTTATGACGGATTCTGACCTTGATCTCCCCTACGATTCCCAGATCCACATAGCGGTTGAGGAGATCATAGTTTTCAAGGATGGAACCGGCAACTGAATTCTCCAGAGGGACAATACCCCAGTCCGCATCTCCGGACAGAACATTTCTGAAAATATCCGAAAAATGAGGAACCGCAACGGCTTCGACTTCGCTGCCGCTGAAATAGGTTTTTGCCGCCAGTTCGCTGTAGGCCCCGTGGATACCCTGAAAAGCCGCTTTGGGTACGGTCTCTTTTCCTTTGGCGGCGGAATGGGTTTTCACTTCTTCAGCAAGAGCCAGATGCCGTTTATCGGGCAGACGGGAGATCTCTTTACCGACCACGGGACTGAGAGTCTCCAGGTCGCACATCAGTTTTTCAAACTGTTCAGGATAGAGGGACTGAGGTCCGTCGGAACTGGCATTTTCAGGGTCGGGATGAACTTCGATGGTCAGACCGTTGGCACCGGCAGCCACACCGGCCAGAGCCATGGGCAGAACCTTGTTCCGCAGTCCTGTTCCATGAGAAGGATCTACAATGACCGGCAGGTGGCTCAATTTCTGAACCACAGGAACAGCCGAAAGGTCCAGTGTATTTCTGGTCATGGTTTCAAAAGTCCTGATTCCCCTTTCACAGAGAATGACCTTATCTGTTCCTGAAGACATCAGGTATTCGGCCGCCATAAGCCATTCCTGAATGGTGGCGGACAGTCCCCGTTTCAGAAGAACCGGCATTCCCAGAGAACCGACCTTTTTAAGGAGTTCAAAGTTCTGCATATTCCGGGCACCGATCTGGAACATATCCACATACTCTTTCATCATGTCTGCATCGGAAGGGGAGACAATCTCGGTAACAACAGGCATTCCTGTCAGTTCACCCGCTTCTTTCAGATATTTACACCCCTCTTCACCCAGGCCCTGAAAGGCATAGGGGGAGGTACGGGGTTTAAAGGCACCCCCCCGGAGGATAACGGCGCCGGCTTTTTTAACAGCCAGGGCAGCTTCAATAATCTGTTCACGGGATTCTACGGCACAGGGACCGGCAATGACACAAACCCTGTTTCCGCCGATTGTAACCGGGCCGACATCAAAGACAGTGTCTTCTTTTTTCAGCTCCCTGGAGGCCAGTTTGTAGGGCTTGCTGATGGGAATAACTTGAGCCACTCCGGGCAGCAATTCCACCTGTCTGATATCCAGGGAAACAGGCCCCACAGCTCCGAGAACTGTCTCTTTGTCGCCGACGATTTCCCGGACTTTCAGTCCCCGGGATTCGAGATACTCTTTTATGTGCTGTTTGTCAGCATCTTCAACCGTATTATGCAGAACAATAATCATGGCTGACAGCTTAGTTTATTTTTTCCCTTTGTTCCATAAGGAGGGTTATATTCTTTACAGATTTACTGGAGGGGACAGGAATCACCGGTGGATTGAATTCCGCGGGAATAATGCCCTGTTCCAGGCTCAGTTTATAGTCCTGAATTTTATGAATATAATCCAGTGTCATTCTGGGGGTTCTGCTGTCCTTGACCCGGTTGGGCCCGGCATTATACATGGCCAGAGCCGTCACCTCATTGCCTCCCATATCCAGGCAGTACCGCAGATAGGCCACACCCAGGGGCACATTGATTTCAGGCTTGAAAAAATCCTCCTCCCTCAGGTTGGGAAAAGACCGGGAATTGAGCTGAAACAGCCCCCGGTCAATGGAGTTGCTGTTCTGATTGACAGCTCTCGGATTGAAACTGCTTTCGTTAAAAACCAAAGCGAATACCAGCTCGGGTTCGATGTTATATTTGACAGCTTCATCATAGATGAGTTTCGCGATTTCATAACTTCCGGATACAATGGCAAAGTATTCCAGATGACGCTCTCTGGTTGTTGCCGGATCTTCTGTTTCCATATTCATAGTACCGAAAACGGCATGTCTGAGATAAGACTCGTACTGGGCATTGCTCAGCTCCTCTCTCTCAGATTCACTAGGCTTCTGGCTCAGACATCCTGACAGAACAATCGCCATCAGGATGGGCAGAGCTGATTTGAGTAACTTCATTTTTCTCCCGCTAAATATATGGAGCTTATACAGAAAGCTCCTGAAATCTATATGTAATGCCGTCCTGATTCGGACCGCTTTCAATCAGTCTGAGAATAGTCATGTATAATCCCTTCTTTACGCAAGACAGGAAAATGTCAATATAGGAAAAAAAAGCAGTTTTTTTGTGAAGACACCCTTTCTGTGGGGTATATTGGAGATAATCTATATGAAAAACGAGAGCCGGCTTGAGAAAAAAATTGGAAAACTGAATCCCTTCAGTTTCGGTACCTGGGCCCTGGGAGGGGAATACTGGGGAGAACAGAGCCACAAAGATACTGTCCGGGCTCTCCACAGAGCCCTGTCTCTGGGGGTCAGGCATTTCGATACGGCACCGGTCTACGGCAAAGGCCGTTCAGAGCAGATTCTCGGACAGCAACTCCGTAAAATAAGATCCGATGTGACTCTGGGCACCAAGGTCTTCTACTCTGATCCACAGCGGATGGTGCAGAGTTTTCACACAAGCCTCAAACGCCTGATGACCGATTATATCGACATATTCTATATCCACTGGCCCCTTTCGGACTGTGATATGCGCCCCGGTATGGCGGCCCTGGAAGCTCTGCGCCGGGAAGGAAGAATTCGGGCCATCGGTGTGAGTAATTTCTCTGAGGATCAGATCCGGAATATCGGGGAAGCAGGAGACGTAGATGTCTTTCAGGGAGGCTATAATCTGTTCTGGCCCCGTCTGGAACAGGAGCTGCTTCCCTATCTGAATAAGAATAAAATCGGATTTATTCCCTACGGAGTTCTGGCTCAGGGGATTCTGACGGAAACGGGCCCGGCGCATCTTAACTCTGTTCATGAAGGATTCCGTCACAAAATGGTACTGTACGATCCTGCTTTGAAAGAAACAATCTCCGGACTACTTGAAAAAGCTCTGGAGGAGTGCAGAAAAAATGGAATTCCCCTGGAGCAGGCGGTTTCGTCTTTCACGCTTATCCGTCTTTGTGCCGATACAGTGTTATTGGGTGCCCGGAACAGAGATCAGGCAGACAGGAATTTTCAGCCTGCTGTGAAGACTCTACCAGAGGGTGTGGTCTCGGTTTTTGAAGAGCTTCTGGAAAAGAGTTCTGCATTTCTGCCGGATTGTCCCAATCTGTTTAACCATATAAGCTGAAAAATATTGATGATGTTCCTGTAACGTAGGATAATACTGAGAGGTTTGAAATATGACGAAGAAAGTCCTGTATGCGGAAGATGAGTTTACCAACAGGAAGATTCTGGAAATCGTCTGCCGAAAACTGAACTACCACTGTATTCTGGCAGAAGACGGTCTTCAGGCTCTGGAACTGTACAGAAAAGAATCTCCCGATCTGGTTGTTCTGGATCAGTACATGCCCGGCTACAATGGTGATATTGTTGCCGAAAAAATCCGGGAGAACGACAGGATTACACCTCTTGTAGCCATCACTAGTGATGATGAGGCCATACCTCAGCTGAAAGAGGCCGGCTTCAACCGGATTCTCGTCAAACCTGTAAAGAACAGAGACTATGAATCTCTGTTAAAAAGTTATCTGGAGTAGTTTGTGCAGAAAAAGAAGATCCTTCTTATTTTAATATTTATTGCGGCGGGCCTGCCTTTCCTTTACAGCAGTGAAACATTCACGGTTAATTTCTCACCGTCCTCCCTCTCTCTGAATCCGCAGCTGGGCTACACCACGGCAGAGGCTCAGATTTTTACCGCCCTGTATGAGGGACTGGTAAGTTACCACCCGGCGAATCTGCAGCCTGAACCGGGAATGGCAGAGTCCTGGACCATATCGGAAGACGGAATGACCTATACATTCAACCTCAGAGATGATCTGCAGTGGAGTAATGGAGAGGTCCTGACTGCTGAGGATATCAGACAGTCCTGGATCAAGCTTCTGACCCCCGGCAAGAAAGCCGATTATGCCTCCCTCCTGGACCCCATCAAAGGCGCCAGAGCCTACCGGACCGGACAGAGCGGAGCTGAAGAGATTGCCATACAGGCTCCGGATGATAAGACTTTAGTCGTTACCCTTGCCAACAGGGTTCCCTACTTCCTGCAGATTCTCTGCCACTACAGCTTTGTACCGGTTCATCCCTCCATGGATGACAGAAGCAACTGGTGGGAAGCCTCTGTCATTCCGGTCAACGGTCCCTACCGTTTTGAAAAGAAACCTGAAGAAGGACTGATAAAGCTGGAAAAGAATCCCCAGTACTGGGACAGGGAGAATGTGAGTATTGATCATCTGAGGATACAGTTCAGCGAAGATCCGGCACAGCTGATGGAGCAGTTCAGACTCTACGAGGTGGACTGGATTGTATCGGGTTGGGGCAGCGAATCCATCGACCCGGACCGCTTTGTCCTGCATCCCCTGTTTGCCACCAGCTACTTCTACTTTAATAATCAGCAGGAGCCCTGGAATGATCCCCGGGTCCGCACCGGACTGGCTCTGCTGCTTCCCTGGGATCAGATGAGAGCTTCTGAATACCTCCCCTCCAGCCGCCTGGTTCCCGAGATTCCCGACTACCCCCAGTTCAAAGGAATAGAGCAGGGAGATGTTGAAAAAGGTCTGGCTCTTCTTGCGGAGGCAGGGTATCCCGAAGGAGAAGGTCTGCCGGATATAACAATCCGGGTTCCCTACCCCGACAGTCCGGTTCTGCAGCTGATGAAGGAGAACTGGGAAAAACATCTGAACACCGACGTCATCATTGACGAAGTTCCCTTTCCCCGTTATTTCTCCTCCCTCAAGGAGGAAGAATATACACTGGGACAGATTACCTGGATCGGAGACTATGCCGACCCCATGACCTTTCTGCAGATGTGGCAGGAGGGCAGCAGCCTCAATGATGCGGATTTCAGGTCTGAGGAGTACAACAGACTTCTGGAGGAAGCGACTGGAGACGACCGGTATGAAAAAATGGGTGAAGCGGAAAAACTGCTGCTCATGACAGCCCAGGTCATGCCCATGAGTCACTCACCGGCCTTGAATCTTCTGGATCTGCGCTTTCTGGACGGCTGGTATCCCAATGTTCTTGATATTCATCCGTTCAAGTACATCAGGTTTAAGAATGATTTTGTGATTCCCGGAACCATCTGATTCAGTCAGTGGCCTGTTGCGTGAAGGGGTCAGCCGGAACTGTTCCTCTTTAGCGGAACTCAAAAACCTGCTTTTTCACAATGGCCACCGTTTTGACTCCGGGAACATTTTTGAAGGAGTCGTAGCGGTGAATGGTTGAGTTCACCATCTCCATGATCTCCTGTTTCAACTCTTCCTCATTTTCAATGGTAAAGTCGGCCGCGGACTTACTGCTGAGAAGGTTTCTCATACCGTCGTTGATAACCGGTTTCAGTTCGGCAAGACTGTACTGGGTCTTTTTGTCGCCCCATTCATATCCCAGATCCACCTTGATGATAAAGAAAAGGGGGGGATCATCTCTGGTTGTCCCTGAGGATTCGGGCAGATTTTTATAGTATGAATATTCCGCCAGTTCGTTGGAGCAGGACGAAAGGAGTGCGGTCAGAACGATCAGAATGGTTAGAAATCGGTTTTTCATACGTAAATTATCGGCAAAATAACCGGGAGACTCCAGTACAGAGACAATGATTGATTCTGCCGTCTTGCCAAAAGGAGATTCCTGTTTTATTGTTGCTCATGGAAAAGTTATATATCACCTATAATCAGATACACAACACTGTTAAAGGCCTGACCGAAGAGATCAGAGAGTCAGGATTTGACCCAGATCTGATGGTTGCCATCGGTACGGGGGGATTTATCCCGGCCCGTATGGTAAAAACCTTCATCAATATGCCCATTATTACTGTGGGAATTGCCTATTATGACCTGGATGACAATCAGATGGATCATCCTGTCATAACCCAGTGGCTGGATCAGCCCGAAAAACAGATCAAGGGTAAAAAGGTTCTTCTCGTGGATGAAGTGGATGACACCAGAGCAACCATCGGCTTCTGCCTGGATGAACTGATGAAGCATGAACCTGCGGAGATTGCCGTACTGGTCATTCATAACAAGAACAAAGCAAAGAAACATGAAATTCCCTCCTACATCAAACACTATTTTGTAGGAAAGAACTTCGAAGATCCCTGGATCTGCTATCCCTGGGATGCAGAGGACACAGAAGAACAGGACAGACTGGCTCTTCAGTCCTGATCTGGTCCGGTTTTTCCGGGCTGATACCGGAGCAGTCCCCTGCTCCGTTCTGAGTCAGTCAGCCCGGGCTATCTTATCATCACCCCTTCCGCCATCAGCCGACGAATATTTCAAATAGGGCAGAACCGCATCATTCTTGAATCCCCCGGTACCGTCATAGGTAATGGATAACACCGGCACGCCTGTTACGTCCTGAATTCGCCGGCCCATGGCTTCTGTCACATTCCCGGCACAGCAGAATCCCGGATTCAGCTGCAGAAACAGTGCCAACCCGGGATGCTGGCGGCTGATGTACCAGGTTTTCAGAAGATTATCCTGAGACTCCCCTTCATGATCCATCCGGACATGATAGGGCTCCAGTATCTGTTTCGGGTTTTCCCTGTAACGGCTGATAGGCTGTTCCAGTACTTTTTCAAAATAGCGGTAGTACCACTTCTCCATCTGTTCCATGGCTGCCAGCATGGGTTTCAGGGACAGCAGTTTTTTCAGGCGGAGCTCCCGTCCCCAGCGTTTAAAATACATATCCGCCGTCATCCGGGTGTATTCATGGTAGGGCATGGTCACCACTTCACCGCCGTTGGCTTCAATATAGGAGATGATCTCCTGATTCATAACAGGATTTTCCCGGACATAGATGTCACCGAATATGGCCACAAGAGGCTTCCGGGCCTCCCGGTCATAGGAGATCCATTCAAACAGCCTGATAATCTCCTGTACCGTCTGGGTGGTGTTCTTTCTTTTTCCGAGAAAGAGCTCCGAGAGAATCTCCAGAGCCTGGGCGACCGCGGCATCCGTCTGTCCCGGTACGGTCTCATAGGGTCTGATCCGACAGGATATCCTCCTGATCAGGCCGGAAAACATATAGGCCTGGTAGGCGGACACCGACAGAAGGGGTGATATATCGGAAAAGGCGATGATTCCCTGAAAGACATCGGCCCTCTCCATTCCCTCTCCGTAGACCTTGAAGATTTCCTGTATCTGGTGGGGAAACATTCTGATATTACAGGACAGGTTGGCCATGGGAATCCAGAGAGAGCAGTCTCCGGGATCAAGATTGTGATTCCGGACTGTATCGGCAAATCCCTCCACCAGGGCGTTCATGGGAATACACATGCCGTTGTTCCACTTCAGGCTTTTCCGGATACTCTGATCTGTCTCTTCCATAACCAGAGCTTTAAAGCCCTGGGCATTGAACAGGTCAGCCAGCAGAGGAATGGCATAATCATCCCAGTTAGGAAGGATCAGAGTTCTGTCTCTGTTGAACTTCCGGCTGTACCGGGGATTGAGTCCTTCATAAGCTGCTGCTGAACCAGACTCCTTCCGGGAACCTGATTCCCGTTCCGCGTCCCGGTGATTCCGGAAAGAACGGACCGCCGCCTCAATACGGGTTTCATATCCCACAGCCGAATCGTGCTCATCCAGCTCCAGTATCAGATAGGGCTTGTCATGGGCATCCAGAATTTTCTTGAAATACCCGGTAAGGAATGAGTCGGGACCGCACTTGAAGGAACTGAGCAGAACCGGGTAGAGCCCTTCTGTACGGGCAATGAGTTCTGCGGTTTTTAATATGGTCTCACCGAAGGTCCAGTTGATCTCTTTCAGCAGTCCTTCAATGGCGCTGAAATCTCCCTCATCCGTATCCAGCATATCCTGATAAAAGGTCCGGATTCCCAGATTCCCGAAGAGAGAGGGGATGCCCTTGTTCATTCCCCGGGGCAGAACCGAATAGGGGCGTCCCAGGAGAATCACATCGGGCTGTGAGGGATCTGTGCTTCTGTTCTCCCGGTAGAGCCGGTGAAAGGCGTCTTTCTGCTTCTGCCGGAACTCCTCGGCTTTATCATAAGCCTGGGATATCTGAAGAAAGGAGACATTCACAGAATCGATATTGGAAAGAACTCTGTACAGCTCGCCCTTTATGAAAAAAGAGGAGTACCGTGTCGCTCCCAGGGGCATAAGGAGACGGTCTTCCGGCAGTCCCTGTGCCGCCAGAGCCGAAGCGAACTGGGTGAAGTAACAGAACTTCCTGCTCTCCCCCTCAGGGCCTGTTTTCCGCTCCATATAGTGGGGAAGAAAGAGATAGTCAGCACCCTTGTCCAGAATTTCATTGCAGTGTCCGAACAAAGATGTCACAGGAGCGCAGAACTCCGATCCCGTCAGAGGTTTTCCCCGGCCGATGGCATCCTTCATGCCGCTGCTGGTAACGGTTTTCATCCCGAGGCGGGAGAAGAAGAACTCCCAGAAGGCTCTGTCCTCCACAAGATGAAGGGCATCGGGAATTCCGATCAGGGGCCTCTCCTGCTGCTGCACAGCCGGGATTGAGCTTGTCTCTTCTTCATGAGCAGCAAGAGACCGGATCGCCCGGTGTCTTGCTTTCAGCAGATTCCAGCCGCTGGTATCGGTACTCACATAGGTTTCGGTTTCATAATCCCGGCCGCAGAGAAATCCGAAAGCCACTGACCGTTCATCCATATCGGCGACAGTGAGTTTGCAGTGATTGGTACAGAGCCGGCAGACCTCCTGCCTGACGGGAACCTCCTGCCTGCAGAGATCCAGACCGCAGAAACTGCCGGAGTAAACCTTTTCATCCATCAGGGTCAGTGCCGCTCCCAGGGCACCGGTGAGATGACAATAGGGAGAAACCAGAATAGGCTGGTTCAGTTTCTGCTCAAAAGCGGCAACCAGAGATCTGTTTTTGGCCGTGGCTCCCTGAAAAAAGACAGTTTTTCCCACAGCCGAACTGACAGCCACCTTCCTCAGATAATTCTCTCTCACAGCATGGAGGGCCGCGGTCAGAACCTCGGGAACGGTACAGCCTTCGGACAGAAGGTGATTGATGTCCCGCTCCATAAACACCGTACAGCGGTCGCTCACAAGAGGGCCTCTCTGTCCGGCGGTAAGGGAGGCGTAATCCCTGATGGAAAGTCCCAGACGGGTAGCCTGTTCCTCCAGAAAACTGCCCGTACCGGCGGCACAGACATTGTTCATCACAGACAGGGTCACCCGGCCGTTCTTCAGGGTTGTAAACTTGGCATCCTGCCCCCCGATTTCAAGGATAGTATCCACATCCGGATTCAGTTCCACAGCCGCCCGGGCATGGGCGCTGATCTCATCCAGAACCGTGTCGGCATTAATCAGTTTGCCGATAAACTTTCTCCCCGAGCCTGTTGTGCCGCTCCCTCTGATCAGAAGACGGCAGTCCTCCGCGGCGGAAGCCTTTTCCAGGGCTTCAAAAAGGGCCTGCACTGCCTCCAGAGGACGCCCGGCTGTTCTGGTATAAAAACCGCCGAACACAATCCCCTGGAGATCACAGAGAACAGCCTTTGTACTTGTTGAACCGATATCAATACCCAGATAGGCTTCCAGGGTCCCGGGAAACTTCCTGTAAAGATCCACTTCCACAAAGGGCTGCCCTTTGTGTCCGCTGATGGGCTGTTCCCAGGATTTGTAACTCCTGAAATCCGGAAAATCCGAGAGTTTCAATTCCAGAGGCGGGTAGAAATCCGACCGGTCCTTCTGTTCCGGCAGATAGAGGGAGGCTGGCTCGGCAGAGTCACCGGATTCCGGTAAACTCTTTTCCGCCAAAGAGTCCAGCAGGGTAAGAGCGGCCCCCAGAGCCCCCTGGTAGAGCCCCAGGGGATCTGTTATCACGGGAAGCTCCAGCATGTCCCTGATGTGAGCCGCCACGGCATCGTTGGCTGACACTCCTCCGGTAAAAAGGACAGGTCCCCGTGTATCACCGTCCTTGAACAGAGTATCTACCAGATTCTTGGCCAGCCCCCGGCACAGACCGTCGCTGATAGCCGTGAGGGAATATCCCTCCTGCTGGGCATGGATAAGATCTGTCTTGGCAAAAACCGCACAACGGGTCGCCACAAGGGGGGGCTCATCCCTGTTGCTGGCAGCTGTCCGGCTGAGCTCGGCACTGCCGGACAGGTTCAGCCGGCCCGCCTGCTGGTCCAGGAAACTGCCTGTTCCGGCGGCACAGGATGTATTGGTTCTGACCGAGTGATAGTGCCCCTGTTCATCAAAACGGATAAGAGAAAACTGCTCTCCCCCCACAAGGAGAATGGAGAGCGCTTCGGGGAAGCGCCCTCGTACAGACCGGATACAGGCCATCCGGGAATCGACATATTCAGTGTGCCTGATGCCCGCCCCCGGCCTTCCGGTCAGAGCTATGGATGAAATGTTCTGCAGATCCACTTTTTCTTCCAGAAGAGCCAGGGCCTCTTTCAGATTGCCTTCATGGGAGCAGCTGAACTTATCAAGGAGTTTTCCCTTACCATCCAACAAAACGGCCGAGAGAGAAACAGCACCGGCATCTATACCAAGAATCTGTCTGCTCATAATTTATCTCTCACATCGTCCCAGAAATTCTGTACTCCCTTCAGCCAGGAGTCCTGCACCTTCATTTTAAGAACCTCGGGGATGGAACTGATCTGCCTGCGGGTGTCATTAAAAAGAGTCTGAAACTGTTCCTGTATCTGAACCTGAATCTGGGGAAGTTTAAACAACTGATCCGAACTGGTACTCACCGCAAGAATCAGCTCTTCATAATGAGCCCGGGAAGCCCACAGAGATCCGGCTTTCTCCGCCTGTTCGGCAATTTGCCGCTCCCAGCCTTCTTTTTCCCTTTTCAAGCGGGAAATGGTCTCGGCCAGACTGTTTTCTTCCCCCAGACGCTCCTGAAACTCTTCCTTTTTCCGGATGGCATCGGCCACAGCATCCTGAAAGATTCCTGAAAGATTAAAACCGCTACGCCAGCGGTCAATTTTACTGTATAGGGCATCAGGGACTGTAAGGGTGATTTTTTTTGCCATGAGCAGGACTCCAATACGTATCAGAATTTGAACACGTATTATTTTAACAGCACGTATTAAAAATAGACAAGAGTTTTTTCACCCGCTGTCAGTCAAAGGAGTTCTTCGTGAGGAGCTTTGTTCTCTGGAAAGGAAGAAATCCCTATTTAACCTGTATCTTCTGATAGGAGACAGATTTTTTTCGGCCGTCCTTCATAACAACCTGAACCTTGTCCACAGAGATTGTCACAACCTCTCCTTCCCATATTTCCTTCTTCACAGGGAATTTGACTGTATCGTGAATTTTCAGAGTGTCCCTCAGCTTTCTGGCCTCTTCCGCTCTGGCTTGCAGGGCGGCTGCCCGAATCTGATCCTTGATGGCATAATCCAGTTCTGTTCTGAGGGTTTTCATATCTTCAAGAGACATTTCCTGATATAGTTTTCTGAATTTATCCGTTTTTTTTGCTCTGGCCATGTAAAATCTCCCGTTTTTCAGATTTTTTATATTATAAAGCTGTGATTAATATACTATAAATTATTGGTCTAATAAAAACGGGAAAACAATACTTTTTTTATTAGTAT
>JAQQAM010000022.1 GCA_028532905.1 Spirochaetales bacterium | reverse complement strand
AATTGTGAGTGCCGAAAGTCCCTGCTTATTGAGGATGATTATAATGCCTTTGCGAAAATTAATCCAAATGACCCTCATTTTGCTCCTTGTTCCGGTCTGTCTTTCCGCCCAGTACGTTCCGGGTGTGAAATGGAAAAAGATTGAAAAGGAACACATCATCCTCATATTCCCGGAGGAGCTGAGTGAGACAGCCACAGCCCTGGCCCGGCGGATTGATGAGGTCTACAAAAGGGAGAGCCTGGATTTCAACAGCGGCCGGCAGACCAGATGGCCTCTGATTCTCACCACCTCCGGCATGGTCAGTAACGGGTATGTTGCCGTCCCCCCCAGACGCTCTGTGTGGTACGGTACTCCTGCGGCCGAAGGTCTCACGGCTATGGACTGGTACGATCTTCTGGGGCTTCATGAAACAAGGCACATGGTTCAGACCGACTCCATGAATATGAGATTTATCCGCTTTCTGTTCTATATCGGGGGAGAAATGGCCCAGACCGGAGGGGTTCATCTCTCTCTTCCCCGCTGGTTTCTGGAGGGAGACGCCGTTTATGCGGAAACCGCCTATTCTGAGAGCGGCCGGGGACGGGATCCCCGGTTCTACAATCAGATCAAAGTTTTGAGTCTGGACGGGGAATACTCCTACCAGCAGTTTGTGAACCGGTCCTATAAAAACTACTATCCCGACCGTTACAGCTTCGGGTATTTAATGACAGCCTATATAACGGAACAATACGGAGAGGAGAGCTGGACGCGTATCATGAAGACCAGTGCCGCACTCCCGGCTCCGGCTCTGGGACTCTACCTGGGGGCTAAAAAGGTTACAGGAAAGTCCTGGACCCGTCTCTTTCTGGACATGATGGAAGACCTGAAACAGCAATGGGAGGGAGAGCTGGAGCTTCTGGAACTCCGGGAAGATCAGAATGTTCTGAACACCTTGCCTGATGTTTACAGCGGATATGAGGTTCTCTACAGAGAGGGCGGAGATATACTGGCCAGGCGCTATTCTCTTGATAAACCCTCGGCTCTGATCAGAATCAGGGAGGGGGAAGAGGAGGAGATCCGCCGGCTTCAGCCCTTTGCGGGAGCCAGCAGTAACGGCCGGCAGGTGGTGTGGACCTGGAACCGTCCCTCCCTGTTGTATGAAGCCCTCAACTGGTCCGATCTGATACTCTATGATCTGGAAACGGGAAAGAAAAAATATCTTACAGAAAAAAGCCGTCTCCTTTCACCGGCCTTCTCACCCGGGGGAGACAAAATTGCCGCCGTGCACTGGAGCAGGGAACAGGAGGGCTCTTTCTGCATACTGAATCCCCGGGACGGGGCGATTCTCAGGGAATATCCCATTCCCTTTCAGGGATTTCCCTCTTCCCCGGCCTGGTCCGAGGATGAGAAGACCCTCTATTTTCTGCATCAGAATGAGAAGGGAAGAGGAATCCTCTCTCTTGATCTGGAGAAGGGCAATTTCACTGTGCTCCGGGACTACAGCTTTGAAACCCTCAAGGACCTCTGTGTCTGGAAGGAATATCTCATATACGCCTCAAACCGGAACGGACTGGAGAATATCAGGGCTTTAAACCGGGACAGTGGGCAGGAGTACAGACTGACCGCCAGGCCCTTCGGCGTCTCAAATCCCTATATCAGAGCCGGGGACAGTACTCTGTTTTATTCGGATGTAAAAAACCCGAAGGGTAATGTTCCGGTCTCCCTTTCCCTTAATCCGGATGTATGGATTCTCCTAGAGGAGGATGCATCCAGAGGGGAACATCCCTACCTTCAGGAAGGGGAGTGGACAATTCATTCTCTGGAGAAAGGAGAATCCGGTTCAGAAGAAATCGAAGACTACTCTCTGTTTGCTTCGGGATTCAATATTCACAGCTGGGGAATCTCTCCCAACCTGGACACACTGACAGGTCTCCGGGTCAATGTGCAGGGAGCCAGTGTCATGGGCACCTTCAGCTGGGCTGCCGGGGGGGAATATGAAATAAACGAAAAGACCTGGGGCGCCTTTCTGGACATGGAATGGTCCCGGTTCCGGCCTGTGGTCAGCTTCAAGAATGCGGCGGATTACAGAGTTCTTTCGGATACGGAACTTTTTGATGTATACAGCAGAGTTGTTTTATCTCTGCCTATGAATATGAGCCGTGACAGGTGGACTGTCTTTTTCAATCCCGCTGTGAGTTCCGGAGTCCGGGCATACCTTCCTCTGGATCATTCCGAAACTCAGTATTACTATCCCTTCAGCTCGGGACTGATTTTTTATGCCGTCCTTCCGGGAAGTTCTCGGGGGATACAGCCGGAATGGGGGGTCTATGAGCAGGCAGGCAGCAGTATTGACCCCGCCGGCCCCTCTGAACGATACAGGCATTACAGTCAGAGCTTTTTCTATACACCCGGATTTTTCCGGAATACCGGTTTCCGTTTCGGCCTGGCAGGAGAACAGCAGAGCGGAGATTATTCTCTCAGCGTCCCCTTTGCCCGGGGGTATGAGTCATCCGTGGATTTCAGAACCCTGAAGATCTCGGGGGATTATGATTTTCCCATTGCCTATCCTGACGGAGGGGGCGGTTCCTTTTTCTATATCAGGAGGGTCCGGGGCAACTTCTTTTATGATCATCTGCTGCAGGGAGATCTTCCCCGTGACTACAGTTTGTTCCGGTCGGCCGGAACAGAACTGACCTTTGATATGACCCTGGCCAACCAGGAGCAGCAGGAGTTCAATCTGGGATTCCGTTTCCTCTGGCTGCTGGATGAAAAAAGACCAGCCTTTCAGCTGGTCTTTATGAATGCTTCCTTTCTGTAAGAGAGATCAGAGAGAAAAGTCCTTCAGATAATCCCGGATCTCATCACGTACCCTGCGGTAGGGAACCAGTTTCTCTGCTTCATCCTCAATCTCTGCCGCCAGGCGGGGAGGATCATCAAATCCGTGATGAATCTTATTGGTTTTTCCCAGAAAAACCGGGCAGTTTTCATCGGCATGGCCGCAGACGGTAATAACCACATCAAAATTGATATCCCTGTAGTCCGAAGCCAGAGTACTTTTGTGGCCGCTGATATCCACACCGGCTTCCTTCATAACCTGAACGGCATTGGGGTTCAGACCGTGGGTCTCTATTCCGGCCGAATAGACATTGTACTCGTCGCCATGGAGTTCTCTCATCCATCCTTCCGCCATCTGACTGCGGCATGAATTTCCTGTACAAAGGAAAAGAATGTTCTTTTTCATATAATCTCCTCTCCCGGATCAGTATTATCGGGGATTGCTGACAAAACGCAGTTTCAGAAGATTTTCATGCATAAAGTTCTCTCCTGCAAGGAGTATATGTTCATTTTCTGTTAAAAAGAGATCCTTAAAAAGAAATATGGGGGTTTTGTTCCCGATCTGCAGATGTTCAGCCAGCTCCGCATCGGGAAGAACCGGCAGCAGGTCGGTCAGACTGTGATCCGCCTGTTCATTAAAATACTCGGTAAACAGCTCATAGGCGGTGCACTGATAATTCATCAGAACCGGATCGGCACCCTTTCGCAGAGCATTCCGGGGAAAAATATTCCGGGAGTAGATAACGGGAGTTTCATCTGCCCTGTACAGTCTTTTTACTTCCACAATTTCCGTATTGGGCCGTACATTCAGAAGATGGGCATCATCGGACCCGGCGGATCTCTGATGTATCCCCAACAGTTCAATTTTCACTTTCCTGCCGTTCTCTTCCAGCATGGGGATAAAGTCCCATTTCTCCTTCAAAGAGGTTTCGAGATTCAGAGTCTTCTCTCGGACAAATGTTCCCTTACCGTGAACTCTGAGGATAAGCCCGTCATATTCCAGGCGTGCCAGAGCGGTTCTGACGGTGGCCCGGCTCACATTGAGTTTGGATGAAAGGATATTCTCAGAGGGGAGCTGTCCCGAGGCTTCCACCTCACCCCGCTCAATGAGCTCTTTAATATCATCATATGTCTGCTGTACGAGTATGGGTAATTTACCGGTAGCCATAAGATCGTCTCCTAAATCGAATCGCTCAGAGATTCTTCAAGGAAAAAACGGAGGACTGTTTTTCCCAGGACAATTCTGTCGCTGTAAAAAATCTGAACCGGTTTTTTGACCGGCTTTTTGTTCAGGAAGGTTCCGTTGGTCGATTCCATATCTTCAAGTATAAACGTTCTTTCTCCGGGCACAGTAATTTTACAGTGTATTCCGCTCACTTCCGGATCCTGAAGACAGATGGTGCAGGAAGAGTCCCGGCCTATGGTTATTTCATCTCTGTCCAGAACAAAGGATTTTCCCAGTTCTCCGGAAGAAAGGATCAGCAATACAGCCTTCTCTTTCAGGAATGTCTCTTTCTTTTTCTTTCCTTTCTGTATGAGTGTCTGGTCTTCCAACGGTTTCTCCTTAAGGAAAATAATTATAGCATATTACTTCAGGATCAATACATTTCTCAATAGGATGGCCGGTTTCCTCTCTGTCAGGGACCGGCAGAATCCTTTAAAAAACGATTAAACGTATGTACCGGAGAAAATTAGCTTGTAAGAACATCTTTTTCTGAATTATTATTCTTATAATCAACCGTTTATTTCTTTACAGGAGCCGCAAATGGTCAAAGAACTGAAAGTTCTTGATGAACTGGTTCGTGCCAGTGCTCTTATGGCGGATGAAGGTGACTTTAAAAGTCTTGTTTCCGTCCTTGTCGAGCAGTCTCTGGATATAACCAGATCAGATATGGCAGTCCTCTATCTTTTCAGAGAATCTGAAGAGAAAAACCCGGATCTGACCATGTTGTATAAAAGAGGAGCCTATGACGCTCCCCCAGCCTTCTCCGGTGATTCTGAACTGATCGGGTTTCTGACAGAGTGCGGGAAGGCAGTTGTTCTGCAGGAACGGAGAGACTCCAAGGACATGCACTTTCAGGAACTATTTCTCCATCCCCATATGAACAGCGGAATCGCTCTTCCCCTGAATACGGTGAAGTCCAGAATCGGAGTTCTTATACTGAACTCAAGGGAAAAACTCTTTTACAACAGAAACAGTTTCAACTTTCTTGACTCCTTTACAAAGCAGGCCAGCGGTATGCTTCAGAATTCAAAACTGTATAAGGAACTGAAGGATTATGTGAAGCAGGTGGAGGATCTGCAGGAGTATCAGAAGAATATTTTTGAATCCATGACCAACATTCTGATCACCACAGATGAAAAAAACAGAATCCAGTACTTCAATCATATGGCGGAAGAGTCCATGGGGCTTGATGAATCCGCTCTGGGAGCTCCGGTAGAGGAGTACTTTATAAAGTCCTTAAGCCGTAAAGTCGTGAATGCCATTCTCAAGGCTGCTAAAACAGGTGTGGAAATACCGGGAATGGAAGGGATTTATAAAACACCCGGGGAGGACAGAGACATGGACTTCTCCCTGAATGTGTCGACCCTCAAAGGGTCCCGGGGAAAACATAAGGGACTCACCCTCCTGTTTACCGATCAGAGCCGGGAACAGGAACTGAAACAGTCTATCGAAGTGGCAACCGAAGACAGAAGGGTCATAAAAGACATGTTCGCCCGCTATCTGTCCAATGATATTGTGCAGAATCTGATGGAGTCCCCGGATATGGTTAAACCCGGGGGAGGCACCAAACATGCCACAGTCTTTTTTGCGGATATCAGAGGGTATACGTCCTTTTCAGAAGATAAATCTCCCGAGTACATCATTGAAGTGCTTAATGAGTATTTTACCGAAGCCGTTGAGATCGTCATCAAGTACGGCGGTTATATCGACAAGTTTATCGGCGATTGTATTATGGCCGCCTGGGGTGTGCCCATGGTTAATGAGCGGGAAGATGCCATCAAGGCGGTCTCCTGTGCTGTTGAAATTCAGAACCTGGTAAAAGACAAGAACAGGCACTTCTTCCAGGGGAAGGCATCCAAGCTGAGAGTCGGCTTCGGCATGCATACCGGAGATCTTGTGGCCGGAAACCTGGGAAGCTCCCGACGGATGGATTATACGGTTATCGGCGATACGGTGAACCTTGCAGCCCGTCTGGAAGGGGTTTCTGAAGCCGGTGAGATTATCATAACCGAAGATACAAGAACTCATCTGGATGACCGCTTTGATATCGAGCCGAGAGAAGCGGTCAAGGTGAAGGGAAAAGTCAAACCCATACAGATATACAATGTTGCCGGAATGTCCTGAGGACGGGCAGGCTTCATGAGACAAAGGCCCATAGGACTAATTAAAAAAACGCCTGTGCCGTAAACCGGCCCTGGTCGTGTAAAAGGAGATATTTATGAAACAGCTGTTGGATCTGGTCACATCACTGCCCCTGTATCTGCTGATTGCAGGAGCTGCAGCAGTACTGGCAATACTCATCATCGTCATCATTCTGTTATGGCGGCAGATCCGTTTCAAAAAAAATGTGGAAGCCCTGGCTGAGAATCCGGATCTGAACAGGAAGGATTTTCTGAAGAAATATAAAAGGGAGCGCCTTCTTAAAAAATCATCCCTTATTGTAGATATATCCAGAAAGAAACAGGTGAATCTTCCGGGACTGCTGCATCTGGGAGAAGACTGGGTACAGCAGTACAAGAGCAGTCACAAGGGCAGACTCATTACCTGGATTCTTGAATTTTCTCCTGATCTGGGTCTGTTTACGATTTTTCAGAGAGCCATGCTCCATCAGAAGCCGGCTCAGAAACTGAACAGTTTTCTGGACAACAGCAGTGATTTTCTAAAACTGCGCCGAATAGCCCTTTCGGGAAGGGGTGAGGAATTTGACGGGGAAAAAGGGCTGAAGCTTTTTTCTGAGAGGATTGATGAAATCCGGGAGATGACGGGAGATCCGGAATGGGCTTCCCGCTATTTTGCCATAAACATTCTTCTCCATGATGAGGACGAACGCTCGGCCCGGGCCGTGTGGGAATCATTTGAAGACCCCCATGCTCTGATCCGGAGTACGGTGATCAGGGAAATCGCCGGAGATGCGGAGCCCTTCGGCGACGAAGAGACGTCCCTTTACAGTGTTCTTTTTAATCTTCTTCTCAATGACCCTGTGTTTGAAGTCAGGCTTGAGGCAAAGAACAGAATCATGAAAGACTTTGCCACCTCCTATTCCCTGGATCTGGAGTCAATGAGCAATGAGCAGATTCTTCATGTGATACAGCTGCTGTCTCCCGAATCTCCGGAAGACCAGGATCTGGCTCTGAAAATTCTGTCCGGGGATGATCTTGAGCTCCGGCAGAGCGCAGCCGCCTACCTGCAGGAATGCGGTGTCCTGGAACGGGTTTTCCGGGAAAGCTATATGAATGACAGCGAAGAACTGGAACGAAACTATGTTCTTCTCAAAAACTCTCTTGAAGTAAATATATCGGGATTCCTGGGGGGACTGCAGTCCAATAATAACAGAGGCTCCCTCCTTCTGGCTTCAAGGCTTCTTAAATCATCGGGGCCACAGGATTCCATTTCCCATCTGGCAGACCGGGTCTTCACCCAGAGCATCGAAAAGAAAGAGGATTCCGAGTTGAATGAGCTGTACAGAAATACTCTGGACTGTGTCAATTTGAGAGGGAATGACTCGGCCCTTTTCCTACTGGCCCGGGAGCTGGTGGATATCAAAAACAGAGTTGCTCTTCTGGGGGATGCCCTGGGGGCTATACCGGCAAGGGGAGCCTTTATATTCATGCCGGTTCTGGATGAATTTTTGAAGGATCCGGACTTTCCTCTGAAAGATGAGCTGAGAGAGGTGCTTAAGGTCATGCCCGAGGCGGAAGTGCAGACGGCGGCCATGGAGATTATCCGAAAGGGAAGGGAGGCCTATCCCCATGCCGTGAGAATCCAGGCTCTGAAAATTCTGGGAGAAATGCAGAAAGAGAGCTGCCTGCAGATCATACTGGAGAATCTGTCCATTCTGCCCCTGGATGAAGCCCGGGAGTTTGCCGGTATGCTCAGTTCCTATGCGGAAGGACTTTTTAACGAGAGGGTCAAACTGATTCTGGATTCAGTGGATGCCCAGAGCCGGGCCACCATTATTGTCTCTCTGCCGGCAACGGGCAAAAAGACATTTCTGAAAGAGATACGGGCTGCTCTGGATGATGCCAATCCGGAAGTGAGAATTGCGGCCATCTGGGCTCTGGTGGAATATCGGGAAACCAAAGAGCTGGCCCGCTGTACCGCCATGCTCAGAGATCCTGTTCCCGAAGTAAGGCGGGAAGTCGCCCGGGCCCTGGGAACCAGCGGAACAGATTCTGTACTGAAAGAGATGGAAAAGGTACTGAATGACGACAATGAAGTGAATGCCGTTATTCAGGGAATCATTGAAGGACTGGGGGCGTCTGAAAGTGCTGCCTCTGTAGAAATCCTGGTGAGAAAGATATCCAGAGAAGATGATTACCGGATGGACTGTATCCGCAGTCTGAGCCGGAAGAAAGACAAGAAGAGTATCAGTGCAGCCATAGAACTGTTCAAGGATGCCGGACCCCAGCTGCGGGAAGACATGAGTACTGTTTTCAAGATGATGGGCTTCGAGGGTGAAAAAACCATGGTGGATCTCCTCAGAGAGGATATTCCGTCTCTCCAGAAATATATTGCCGAAGTTCTTGAATCCACGGGCTTTGTGGAGAATCATATAAGAAAGCTGAAACACAGAGACTCTTCTGTCCGGCAGGAATCAGCCTCCTTTCTGGCGGCCATCCGAACAAAATCGGCATTTCGTGGTATTGTTCTGGCAGCCAGAGATCCGAATCCCGATGTCCGTATTGAGGTAACCAAAGCACTGGAAATCCTGAATACAGACGAGGGCAAGGAGATTCTGAAAGACCTTGAGGAAGATCCTGACAGCAAAGTCAGGAAATATACCTTCTGGGCTCTTGAAAGGGTCAGAACCAAGTCTCTGGTGTGAAAGAAACCTGACAAGGCTGGAGTATGATTCAGATTGATAATCTCGGTTTTTCCTACGCAGAGGGGCTGTTCCGGTTTGTGCTGCCCCGCCTTTCAATCGGCCGTGGAGAGGTCTGCTGTATTACCGGACCCAGCGGATATGGAAAGACCACTCTCCTTTCTCTGATTGCCGGAATACTGGTTCCTGCAGACGGGGTAATACAGGTGGACGGTTTGAATCTCCCGGAGCTCAGTGAGAAGGAACGGAGACAGTTCCGCCTGGAGAAGATCGGTTTCGTTTTTCAGGATCTCGAACTTCTGGATTATTTGAACGTCTATGAGAATATTGGAGTCGGCCGCTTCCTGGATAATTCGAGGGTCTGGAACCGCGAAGCAATTCAGAATTACGATCAGCACATACGGGAACTGGCGGCCCGGACGGGAATAGAAAGACATCTGAACCGCCATCCGGCTCAGCTGTCCAGAGGTGAGAAGCAGAGGGTGGCCCTGTGCCGGTCCCTGGTCAATTCTCCTGTTCTGATACTGGCGGATGAGGCCACAGGCAGTCTGGATCCGGAGAACAGGGAGAAAACCAGAGACCTTCTGTATGGATACTGCCGGGAAACCGGGGCAACCCTGGTGGAAGCCAGCCACGACAGAAGCGGGCTGGAAAATTTTGACAGAATATTTGATCTCCCTGCCATTGCCGAAATTCTTCCTCTTGAGGAACAGCCATGAGGAATCTCCTGTTTCTGGCTGTCCGCTATCTCCGATTTCACAGGTTCCGTACGGTGATTCTCCTTCTGACTCTTACCAGTCTCCTGTATCTTCCCCTGGCAGTCATACTTATCACTGATATCTCCCAGCAGAGCCTGACCCTCCGGGCGGAGAGCACTCCTGTGATTATCGGGAGCAGGGGGAGTGATCTGGATCTGGTGATGAATGCCCTCTACTTCCAGCCTTCACAGCTCCGGACTGTACCCTACAGTCTGCTGGATGAACTGAATCATGAGGAAAGAGGTCGTCCGGTTCCTTTTTTTCTGGGTGATACGGCGAGGGGATATCCTGTGGCAGGAACCAGTCCGGCTTATTTTTCAGAAAGGAATCTCAGGGTGGCAGAAGGATATATGATTACCGGTCTGGGAGAGTGTGTTCTGGGGAGCCGGGTCGCTGAATCCCTGGGACTGAAACCGGGAGACAGGATTATTACCGACCCCGAGAATCCCTACCATCTGGCTGGGAGTTATCCCCTGGAGCTGAAGGTTACCGGTATTCTGGAGGCATCAGCCGGCTGGGATGACAGAGCCATCTTCACCGACATCAGAACTGCTTGGATTGCCAGAGGACTGGGTCACGGCCATGATGAGCTGGCGGGAGAACAGGGAACTGTTCTGAAAGAAGAAAAGGGGAATCTAGTGGGAAATGCCTCGGTCAGAATGTACAACCGCATTGATCCGGAGAACAGAAATGATTTTCACTTTCACGGTTCCACTGCAGATTTCCCCTTAAGCGGGATTCTGTTTTTTCCCGACAGTTCCCGGTCGGAGGCCATGATACTGTCGGCTTACGGGGAACACAGTCTTCTGCAGGCTGTTGAACCGGACAAGGTGATTCTGAAGCTTCTGGATACACTGTTCCGGATCAGGGAAATTCTGAACTGGGTTCTGGGGGTGACCCTGACAATCACCACAGGGGCGGTTGTTTTTATTCTTGTTCTTACTGTACGGCTGAGAAAAGCGGAAAGCCTTACCCTGTACAGAATGGGCGGAAGCCGGAGTCTTATTGTCAGACTGACGGCGGTGGAGACCTTTATTCTGGGAATCATTTCCTTTCTGATCTCCCTGCTTCTGCTGGGGGTGACCTGGCTCTTCCGGCTGAATATACTGGATCTGCTGATTCAATAGAATCACCGCAGTAATATCGATTAGGATATACCGGAGGCATCATCTTGAAATCAAATTTCTTTGTCCTGTTTTTTCTGACCCTATCATCCTTGCTGCAGGCGGCAGGAGGGCAGGACTCCTCTGAAAGTACCGGTGGAAAGCCCCTTGTTTTTACCGCCAACTATCCCCTGTATTATCTTTGCCTGTCCTATGCCGGAGATTCTGTTGAGATGATCTGGCCCTTTGATGAGGGGGAAGACCCTGCCTTCTGGGAGCCGGAAGACGAGGATATACGGATACTTCAAGGAGCGGACCTGCTTATTCTGAATGGAGCCGGCTACGATAAATGGCTGGAATACAGCTTTATTGATACGGGCAAAACAGTGGACAGCTCCCGGCGGTTCAGGGATACCTTTATTGAAACAGACCGTTCCGGCTCCCACAGCCACGGGGGAGGAGATATCCACGATCACGGGGGGACAGCTTTCACCCTGTGGCTGGACCTGTCCCAGTACAGCAGACAGGCGGAGGAAGTGCATAAAGCTCTGGTAAAGCTTCTGCCCCGGGATGAAGAGACCCTGAAAGAAAGACACCGGGTGATGAGTGACCGCATCGAGGCTCTGGACCGGGACTTCCGGGCGGCAGCAGAACAGTATGAGGATACACCCTTATTGGGCAGTCATCCTGTTTATCAGTATTTTGCCAGGGCTTATAATCTGGAAATTCATTCTCTTCTGCTGGAGCCTGATGTTTATCCTTCTGAAAAGGACTGGAAGGATCTGGCTCAAATGAAGGCTCTTTACGGGGCGGATCTGATGATCTGGGAAGGTGAACCTCTACCGGAAACCCGGAGTACCCTGGAAGAAATGGGAATCGGGTGGTTTGTAATTTCCCCGGGATTCAATATGCCGGAAGAGGGAGACTTCATGGGTCTGCTGGAAAAAAACCTCAGGGCTCTGAAAAACAGGGGAACCGGACAATGAGGGAAGTCTTATTCCGAATTCTGAAAGCGCCGATTCTGCATTTTCTAATTCTGGGAACGGCTCTTTTTTTTCTGTATAATGCCTTTCTTCCTCCCGAGAAGGAGGAGATCATCATTACAAGACAGACTATGAACTCTCTGGTCAGAGCGGAACAGGAAGTCAGGGAAGAGCTTTTGAGTGATGAAGAGATTATCGCCATTCTGGAAAATCATATTGATGAAGAGGTCCTGATCAGAGAGGCCTACCGGCAGGGACTGGACAGGAGTAATTACAGGGTCAGAAAACAACTTCTGGATCTGATGCGCAGCGGTTTGAATGAAAACATCCCCCAGCCTTCAGAGGAGGAGCTGAAGCAGTTCTTTCTGGAGAATCAGTCAGACTTCAGACTGCCGGCGCTGCGGAATTTCAAGCATGTCTTCTTCTCCGGGGATAATCCCCGGACTCCGGAAGATCTTGACAGCTTTCTGGCTTATTTTGAGGAGGCCGGTTCCGATTTTAATCAGGCAGGGGATGTTTTCCTGAACGGTAATGAGTTCCGGCATTTCTCATTTGAGCAGTGTTCCATCTTTTTCGGCCGGGAGTTTGCAGCGGCCCTGTTTGACATCCCCGATTCCAGCTGGGCAGGGCCTGTCCCTTCGGAAGATGGTGTTCATTATGTTCTTGTGGAAGATGTCATTCCTCCTCAGATTCCAGAATATGAGGATATCAGAATCTATCTGGGTGAAAGTTATGTCTATACCAGAAATAAAGAGATTCAGGAGCGGAAAATTCAGAAACTCAGAGAGTCATACAGGATCGTTCTGGAGGAATCAGATAATTCATGAGAAGAGCTGTCCTCTTTCTTTTACTCCTGGCGAGTCCGGTTTGCCTATCAGCCGATAACACGGGTGTTCTGAAATCCAGACTGATTGAGCTTCCGGAGGGGATCTATCTCTTTGAGGTGGAGGTTCCGTCGGCCCAGGTATCGGCACTGGGTGCTCCGGTTTTTCCGGATCGTTTTATCCTGAAAGAGAAGGGAAGGAGTGAGTTTCAGGGACAAGTGACTCTACGCTATACCTATGGTTCATCCTCTCCCCTGGAGGGGAAAGAGACTCTGGTTCTTCCCTGGCTGATCAATGGAACGTCTCTCACCGTCTTCCGGCAGGACGGCAGCATCAGCCAGAGGCTTTTCTTGAGGAACCTCGAGGGAATCCGGATTCCCCTGGAGAGTTTCTTTCATGGCAGTGAGGATAAAAAGGATATTCTGAGGCAATGGTTCCGTTCTCTTACAGGAAATACGGACCTGCTGATCCCTCTGATTCTACTGGCTCTTGTTCTGGCCTCCTATGAATCCTTTCTGCTGTCCGGCCGTTTCTGCCTGCTTTTTTTTATGTCTCAGGCACTGGCTATGATCAGCGGGGAACTTGGTTTTCCCGGCCCGGATCTTCTGTATGCCCAGATCCTGATCCTGGGGCTTGCTGTTTTTCTGGCTTCCTTCCGGGAGAAGCCGGGACTTCCGGCGCTTCTGCTTCCTGGGACTCTGAGCGGATATCTCTATGGGGCCGCCCTGTATCAGGAACTCTCTTTTTTGAATTATAAGACTCCGGTCATCCTCTCTCTGCATCTTTTAACAACGGTGTACTGGAGTCTGTTTCTGTCTTTGCTGACCCTGCTTCTGGTTCTGGCGGTTTCCCTGCTCATAGAGAAGAGTCTTCTGGCGAAGGTTCTGAAATATGCCAGTGGTGTATTTGCCTTTTTTTTCATCATTCTTCTGTTTCAGGCACGGGTGACGGCAGGGGACAGGGATGTACTGGAATTGTCTGCCAGGAGTAACAGAAGCCGCTATGACCTGCCGGATCCTCAGCAGCTGCAAAGTGGTCTGAATCGATCGGTAAAGAGTCTCAGTGATCCGGTTCAGGCCTATCTGGCGGTGGATCCTTTTGAATTGAGGATAGAGGTTCTCCTCCGGCTGGATGAGCTGATGGGGTCCCGGGGGATGGAGAAGGATACTCTGCTGGTTTCCGAGCAGAAGGAGTTTCTGGATTCCCTCTTATCCGAATTCCTGGAATCCCTCAGGGTGTATGCTGATACAGAGCTGATCCATCCCCTGAACCGTCAGGCCGATTTTGTCAGCTACGGCAGCGGAGGAGTCACTCTGAAGCCTGTTGCCGTTGAGGAAAACAGAGACGAGGGGCTGGTGGGACTCTCCCTTTTATACGGAACAAGTGAAAACCCGGGAGAAATACTGGTGGACTGGAATTTTTTCCCTTCGGGAGTGGAATCACTGCCGGGAACAGCATCCCGGCTCTGGGGAAGCGAAGGAGTCATCCTGACCAGAGAGGATAATCTTTGGGTCTGGACCAATCCTTTTCAGCGTTCTCTTTTTCCTGATATGACAGAGGTTGCTGTGGAGTCTTCCGGTTTTCCTGTGGCAGCACTCCTTTTCGCTGGTGGAGCCCTCTTTCTTTTTCTACGGGGCGGATTGTCTGGAAGAAGAATCTCTATTGCCCTGATCATTCTGTCGTTGATCAGCTATCTTTTTTACGGATCTCTCTTCCCGGTTCGCCTCTCATCAGGAATGAGGAAAAAATTGCTGCCGCCGCCGAGGCTCTCCTGTCCAATATGTACCGGTCCTTTGATGTTCAGGATGATGAACAGGTCTATGACAGGCTCTCTCTCTCTGTTTCAGGAGAACTTCTGCAGGATGTTTATCTACAGAACCGGAAAGCCATGGTTCTGGAAAACAAAGGCGGCGCAAGAGCCAGAATGGATAATCTGGATCTACTGTCCCTGGAGAATCTGAAGCGCACCAAAGACGGTTTCTCCGGAGATTTTGAATGGACAGTGAGCGGATCGGTATCCCATTTCGGCCATACCCACTACAGAAAAAACCGTTATCAGGCGGAGATTCTTCTCAGGGCAGTGGAGGAACACTGGTATATCTCCGGTATGACCGTGCTCCGGGAGGAGCGGGAATTCTGATAACCCTCCGGGTTTCTTTACAAAGACCTTAACACGTCAAGAATTTTTACCATGGCCAGTGTGTCCAGACGGCAGTAGGCCAGCAGTCCCCGGCGGACCTGCTCCCTCTGCTCCCTGTCGGCTTGAGCCATAAGAGCCCAGGCGGAGGAGGCCTCTCCTCCGTTCCGGACGCCAGGCAGTTCGGAATAGGCCTGTTCCATCTCCGGCACCAGTGCCGGAAGAACCTTTTTGATGGAGTAGCTTCCTTTCATGGCAGGATGATAGTACCAGCGCTTCTGAAAGGGAATCATCAGGTCCATAATCCGGGAGCTGACGGCATGGAGAGAGTCTTCCAGATCGGGAAAAAGGGCTGCCAGCTTATTGATAACCCCTGTTTCAAATGATCTGTTATAGGCAAGGACAGTTCCCTCTTTCGGGATATCACGGATCAGGGATTCCGCCAGATCTCTGCGAGGGTCTCTGTTCCAGGGGTCGAGGAACTCTTTGTGAATCAGTTCCTTATCCTCTTCAATATGGATGGAGTATTGAAAGGGTATCTGTTGAAAAGGTTTGACACCCTCATACCCGGGAACAGCCTGCTGAAAACTTTCAAAATCCAGATGACTGACAGGGGTATCGAGGGAATCCAGAAACTCCCGAATCGGTTCTCTCTCAATATGGATTTTTCCCTCTCTCTGAAGTCTCTGAGCCTTGCTCAGCTCTGCCGGATCGAGATCCTGAAGGGTCCGTTTCCCCTCTGCGTAGTATTTGAATTTATCATCCATCCTGGCCGTGGTCAGAGTGAATACAGAATCCTCGGGAAGAGCGGCCAGGGTATGCCAGCAGTACGCCTTTGCTGGACACTCATAGGGAGACAGACAGCGGGGGCCGATCTCCTGATCCGGTTCGGCCTGTTTCAGCAGCTCTTTCATTGCTCCAAGCCGTTCCGGAAGTCCCCGCTTAGCCGAATGTATCCGCAAAGTGATATCCACTGTGGTAAAAAGCTCTTCCAGCTTCAGATCCTCTTCCCGGATATAGCGGTTGTTGATATGGATGATGTTGACCGACTTCAGAGGGATGCCGCAGTTTTCCAGAACATAACTCTGCACAGCCGCATCATGAATATACACATCCTTGACCCCTGTAGAACTTTTCACTTCATAGATGTTCCAGAGCCCCTTCTCAAAATGGAGAATATCCACTGCCACAAAAACTCCGTCATAGATGAAAGAGGCTTCATAAATGGTCGTTTCTCCTTCCTCAATCAGCTTCCGGGTGGCAGAAACCATACCCGGCAGATCCTTCAGATTGAATGGAACTTCCCTGCCGTCGGGAAAGAGACCGCAGGCTGTTTCTCCCACCAGGTGTCCTGTGTCAAAAATCTGCTGCTGCCTTTCATCCGCCGGGGTCAGAACCTCCGGCTTCATCCGGTAGAGCCAGAAGTATTTGGGGCACTGGAGGTATGAAGTGTACTGGGATTTTGAGAGCATGACTCTATTATAGGGAAAGAATCAGTTTAAAGTCATCTGGAATCCTATAATAAAATTATCGCTCAGAGATCACTTTCTGTAAAACGAATAGCCAGGGCTTCACCGTATCCTCTGTCATAACCGGTTGATAAACCATCTCCCTTGAATCCCAGCTTGCCTTCTTTGACAGTCCGGATAATTATTGCATCGGCACCCATGGCAGCGGCTTCTTCTGAAAGTTTCATTATGATGTCATCTGCGCTTTTTTTGTGAAATATGGTTTGTCCGGTTTGGGTCGTTACAAGTCCCAATTCTTCATAATCCTTTTCAGGAGCACTATATAATACTTCAATATTTCCGACTTGCCCCGCCACAGTGCTTGCCGTTGAAGCACATCCCATAAACAGAGCTGCAATGAATATAGAGAAAAATATCTTTTTCATTTTTCCTTCCTTATGTAAAACTGTGCCTATTGTAAAACCAACAGGCATTAATTATTAGAAGAATGGGTGGTTTATTATTGTAGGTTTGGTGAAGAATCCGGAAGGATTAACAGGAATCAGATCTTTTTCTTTGTGAGTTCCAGGTTATTCATCCTATAATTTATCATATGAACAAAAAAACTTCAGAGTTGACCATTCCGGATAACGTCCTGGAACAGTGGCAGGATATAATTGATATTATGTCCCGTTTATTGGATGTTCCGGCGGGGCTCATTATGAGAATCGTGCATGAAGATATTGAGGTTTATCTCTCCAGTGATTCAGAAGGAAATCCTTATAAAGTCGGAGACAAGGAGCATTTTGAAAATTCCGGACTGTACTGTGAGACAGCCATCAAAACAAGGGATATGCTCCATGTCCCCAATGCTCTGAAAGATGAGGACTGGAAGGATAATCCCGACGTCAAACTGAATATGATTTCTTACCTGGGGGTTCCTCTACTTCAGCCTGATGGCAGCGCATTCGGTACGCTTTGTGTTCTGGATAACCGGGAAAACCACTATTCGGCAGAATATATCCAATTGATGAACAGGTTTAAAAAGGTGATTGAACGGGACCTTGAGATGATATGGGCTGTTCAGGAACTGGGAGATGAAAATAAAAAGCTTCAGGATTATGTTAAGGAACTGAAGGTCCTGCGGGGGATGATCCCCATCTGTGCAAAATGCAAGAAGATCAGAAACAAGGATGGTTTCTGGGATGAAGTGGAAGAGTACATCGCCGAACATTCGGATGTTACTTTTACTCACAGCCTGTGTAAAGAATGTGCAGAAGAGCTTTATGGTAAAGAACTCTGGTTTCAGAATAATAAAATAGAATAAAAATTACGGTCCCCGGATGCTGTTCTCATTACGGGGAGGTTATTCATATACAGGAGAGGGGATGATGCTCAAGATAATCGGGATTCTTATAATCCTGACGGCAGGCCTGTTTGTTTACAGATGGTTCAAAGGCGTTACAAGATACTACCGTATACAGGTCAGAGACTCTCTGGCTGCGGTATCAGAGAATCCCGGGATTGTATCAGAAGAGGACTTCTCAAGCTTGCCCGATCCTCTGATCCGGTACTTCAGGTTCACCGGTATCGCCGGGACCCAAAGGGTTTCCCACTTTAAAGGAAAATTTCAGGGCCGCTTCAAAATGGACCGGAACAGCGACTGGGCGCCAGTGACAGCCGAACAGTACTCCTTTCTGGAAAGCGGGCAGCGCCTGTTCAAGATGATCCTGACCTTCAAGGGGCTGCCGATTTACGGGCTTCACCACTTT
Source organism: Spirochaetales bacterium (assembly GCA_028532905.1). Taxonomy (GTDB): domain Bacteria; phylum Spirochaetota; class Spirochaetia; order DSM-2461; family DSM-2461; genus Oceanispirochaeta. The sequence continues at coordinate 8,632 of JAQQAM010000022.1, read as the reverse complement.
TATCAGGGGGATGCCTTTATGACAGTGAAAATTCTGGATCTGTTTAAGGTTATCCATAATCAAGGTGAGTTTATGAAGAAAGGGGAAACCGTCACCTGGTTTAACGACTTGTGTCTTTTTGCCCCGGAGCTCTTCTGGATGCAGATGTAAGCTGGGAAGCTGTAGACAGGAACACAGTCAAAGGAACTCTTGAGCATGACGGGATAACTGTTTCTGCTGTTCTGACCATAGATGATGAAGGAAAGCTTATAAACTTCCTGTCTCAGGACCGTTATGCCGCCGGTAATGACGGCAGTTATGAAAATATCCCCTGGTCCACACCGGTTTATGAATATAAAAAGATTAATGGTCTGATGCTGCCCTCGGATGCGGAAGCTGTCTGGCATTATGAGGATGGGGATTTCGCCTATGTCAGACTGGGTGTTCGGGATTTGGTTATTAATCCCTGAGTTATTCTCATACTCATGGATCAAGATTTTATTGTATCTGCTCTAAATATGTAATAGTAATCGCTAGAATATGAATGTGCCGTTATGGATGTGAATGCATCCCCGGTAAGTGTGATCAGCTGGGAGTATAACTTAAATTATCCACTTCAAATATTACATACAGATTGTATGTAGAAAACAATGCAATCCTGTCAGATATTCTTATTATGTAACTGCTGCTTGCCCAAATGTTATCCAGTTCATGTAGAGCATCACCATAAGACGCTATAGTTATATTAAAACTTTCATCAATATATGACTGACCAATTATAAATACATATAAACTAAAGTTATAGATTTTTTTTCTTTTTCAAAACAAACTTTAGTTTATTTCATAAACATTCATAAATGCTTAAAAATAATTTGTATTTATGTGGATTCAGAGAAGGATTTAAAAATGAATAATGATGCTGTTTATACTTTGATCGTTTTTGCTGTTGCTTTAGGAGTTTTGTTAACAGAGTTTATTCTCTTTAAAAAATCTATCTTATTTCCCATTATGATGGCAATAACAGTTGAGGCCGCTACAACTGCAATGGCAGGCTATTATATAGGGACGTATGGATTCAAACATCTTTTATGGGGAATCCCTTTAACATTGTCTCTAACAGCTATAATTTCCTGGCAAATCAATAAAAGAATCTTGAAAGTACTTAAGAATTTTAGCAACACTCTACATTCTCTGTCTGATGGAGAAGGGGATCTAACTGTCAGATTCCATCATACAATTAATAATGAATTTAAAAGTATGTCGGAAAACTTTAACAGTTTTTTATGGTTTATGAACCAAGTTGTTCAAGGAATAACATCTACACTTGCTATGTTTCAAGAATCTTTTTTGGATCTACAGTCTCATCTAATTGAAACCTCTGGAGCAATAAATCAAGTGAGTGGGCACATCGTAATTAATTCTAAAAAGATGGAAACACAGAGCATGAACATTATGAATTCAAAGAATAAAGTGGAAAAAATAACTAAGGATTTGTCAGATTTAAGGCATATAGTTGAAGATCAAATATATGTTGTTAATGAGAATTCAGTTTCAATTGATACCATGGTAAATACATCTATTGGTATAGAAAATAAAATCCATGAGAATGTTGAATCATTTAAACATTTAGTTGAAGTCTCAAGGAATGGAATGACTCTACAGAATTTTGTCAATAAGAAGATTAATAGTATTGTTCAGGGGGCAGAGAAGCTGACAGAGGCAAATGAAATAATACAGAATATTTCAAGTACAACAAATATCCTTGCTATGAATGCAGCGATTGAAGCAGCACATGCTGGTGAGAATGGGAAAGGGTTCTCAGTCGTTTCAGATGAGATTAGAAAATTAGCAGAAACATCTACTGAACAGTCTAAAACAATCAAGATGTCCCTTGAATCAATAACAAATGACCTGCATGAAGTTGAAGAAATGGCAGATAATGCATGGGGTTCATTCTCTGAAGTTGATAAATCAGTTATCACACTTAATAAGAGTATGGAAGACATCAAGAATGCAATATCAGGGCAATTGGCTGAATACTCTTTCGTTAAAAGAAGAATGGAAAAAATGCAAAACCTCTCGAATAACGTAGATCGGAATACAACAGGGATTGAAAAATCAAACCGTGATATAAATGATGGGTTAAGTTCTCTAAATGATTTTAATGCCCATTTAGAGGATTCTATGAGAGAGATATGTGAAGGGATTGAAGAGATAAATGTATCTACTAACGTTATTTCAAGTAGTATTTCTGAAAGCAATAATTCCCTTATTCAACTTGGAAATCTGACGAGAAAGTTTAAGATCGACATAGAGACAACATGTTAAAAATGGGTAATGTTTCAAACGTTTGGGTCTGAGGAGTACGAACGAAAACTTACGACGTAGAACTTGATGTTCCTCGTGACCGGGATGGGATATTTGAATCTTAGGTCCTTCGTAAGCGCCAATGGAATATTACAGGTGTTGTATACATTTATTATTACTTATATGAGGATTGCGATGTTTAATAGAAAGGTGTTTTTTCTCGGGTGGTTGGTTTTTATTCTTCCCCATCTATTGACAGGGGTCGTAATCAATTATCTTGAAATTCTTGATTCTGTCGGGAGAAAGGACCTTTACTCATCTCCCTTTACATGGCTGTTCGTCCTTCTCCTGCAGGTTGTCTTTTTCATTTTCTGGTACACCTTCAGAAGGCTGATATGCAGCTGGAGGGAACAGGATGCTCCCGACCGGGATTTCACCATGCTGATGACCAGACAGGTTGTGGCTTTTCCGAAAAAGATCCTCTATGTGGGACTGCTTCAGTCCTTTGTTCTACCTCAGCTGATTTACCTCTTTCAACCGGCAGTGACTTTCTCTGTCCGTATCCACAGCTCCCTTGTGACCTTTGCCTGCACAATGTTCTTCGCCATGCCCTTCTATATTCTTTTCCTTCAATCCTTTGAGGAGGATACAAAAGACGTTCCCTTTAACAGCGAGGTTATGTCCATGAAACTCACACTGAGAACCAACCTGGTTGTTTTCATGCTGATGTCCTCGGTTCTCATCGTCCAGCAGATGGGTATCACATATTCCCTTTCAGCGGCTACTGTACTGGAAAAAGTCAGAGTCTCTCTATCACAAAAGCTTCTTCCTCTTGAGCTGGTAGCCATTATTATGAGTGCTGTAAATATCTACCTCCTTATGCGGGGTATCAATCACCGAATCCAGAGCTGTGAGAGCTTTGCTGGTGAACTTGCTGAGGGGAACTTCTCAGCAAGAGAGGCTTACTGCCTTTCCAGGGATGAGCTTGGTGCCCTGAAATACCAGCTTTTCAGGGTTTACAGAAACAATGCGGAGCTTCTGAAAAATCTCGGCAGCGCCGTTGATCAGACAGTGGAGTCCAAGGACGAGATGATTCAGATTTCCGGAGAGACATCGGCGGCAATGGAGCAGATTTCCGGCAGGATCGAAACGGTCTACTCCCATATGGAGGAGCTTAATAGAAGTATTCAGGTCACAACCTACTCAACCCACTCTCTGAAGGGCCATATAGAAGAACTCAACAGAGATGTGGAAAAGCAGAATGAGATTGTAGAGAGTTCCTCGGGAGCCATTACAGAGATAACTGCATCCATCGACAGCATCACTTCTGTAGCGGAGGGCAAGATCAATTCGGCAGAGGGACTGGTTGAGGTCTCCCGAGAGGGAGAGGAGAAGCTCAACCATACCATGGAGAGCATCAGCCGGATGAATGACAGCGTCGAAAAGATAAAGGCCATGCTCTCACTGATTCAGAATATTGCCTCTCAGACCAACCTACTGGCTATGAATGCGGCCATCGAGGCAGCCCATGCGGGTGATGCGGGAAAGGGATTTGCCGTAGTTGCCGATGAGATCAGAAAGCTGGCCGAGTCCTCCTCTTCCAGTTCAAGAGAGATTCACAACAACATCAATACCATAATTGAAACAATACACGAGACCTCTGCAGCGGGAACCGAAGCCATCGACAGCTTTCATCAGATTACCAATGGCATTGATGATATGATAAACTCATACAGGGAGATAGGCAGCGGTCTGTCGGAACTGAAGGAGGGAAGCGGCCTGATACTTGATTCTGTAAGCAGCCTGAAGGACAACAGCACCCGGGTTAAATCCAGTTCAACAGGAATGGAGGAGCTGACCAGCGGTGTAGATTCTGCTATGGGTGAAATTAAAGAGGTTTCAACAGATACCAGCCGTGCCGCCGAAGATATGAGATCCGGTGCCGCAAGCGTTAAATCCATTAGCTCAAAGATGATAGAACGGAGTTATGCCCTGGAAGAGGCTTCCGATGCCATTATAAAAGGACTGAACAGGTTCAAGTTCTGAGTTTTAGGAGAAATTGGCTTCTCTGGATGAATTTCTTCGGATTCTGTCGGTAACTTCAATAAAAATCTGCCACAGAGAGTCTTTTTCTGATTCGGTTATATACTCTTTTTCAGCCAGAAAGTGAAGAAAGCCAATGTCCTCTACATCGTTCAGTGATTGAGCCAGGTTTCTGAGCAGTACCGCCTCGTCCAGAGAGAGCAGATATCCGTGCCCGTGTTTGTGCTTGAAAAACTGCTGTATGTCAGGGAATGTAGGGTACATGTCCTTTCTCCTTCCCGTTGATTCTTTCAATTGATAAAGCTCTGTTGCAAATGATTCCCTAGGATATATAAGGGAATAACTTAGTAATTTAAATACATGTGGGTTTTCTAATATAAGCCTTTTAAATGAGAAAATCCATAGCAAGGTTCTCCAGTATGAAAAGAATCGGATCAGATTCAATTATCAGTAAAAAATTATAGACATATTGTAAAAAAAAGGTTGAAATTCATATAGTATTAAAATTAACGATTAAATATGAAAATCAAATTCAAGCTTTTCCTGATTATTATGGTTTTAATTCTGTCTGTTTGTATACAGTTCTCCTTCAGGTCAGCCTCATGCTTCCTGATCAACTCTTCCCAATCGTTTTGTGTTCGATATCTTTTCATTTTTCTCCGGTAAAAGCATGAATCTAAATCATGCATTATGGTAGTGGGCGAGCTATTTGGCGTTTACCATATATTTTTGTTTTTGTACTGTAATAACGCTTTCTCACAATATCAAGTAGATCCATTTCAGATTCGAATTGCTAGTATTTTGTGCCTATCTCATGATCTGTAGAAAGAATATAAAATGTGTTTATATAATGTTTAATGTATTGGTTTATTCAACTCATTTCTTATTCTCTCTATACTCTGAATAGAAATATTGCCCAACGCAGCAATAATATGTTCCAATTGAATAATCGAATCATCACTCATCATGTCAATCCAATGAATGAGCCTTTTCTTACAAGGAGAGTCTTCCCCTATCTCTGAATCAGTTCCAGCCCATAAATACTCTACTGTTGTCCCCAATGCTTTTGCAACTAAATATAAATGATCGACACGAGGAATCCGGCCTCGATACCAACCGTTTATCGTACCGATTGGTATTCCTGTTCTATTTGCCAACCAAGGTCGCTTTCTGTTTACTTTAGCAAGCATAATAGTTATTCTTACCTGGTATGTCTCTTTCATAATAAATCCTAATTCTTTATATCATATATTTTTATTATTATTAATCGGGAATCTCATCTTATAGCATAAAAAAACTAAATCGAATAAGACAATGGGATAAAGATGTGCATTGTGTAGATTAATGTGCTTTATAGCAGTATCTAAGTAAGGTACTTTACTTTATATTAAGGCTTGATCCTGACTTAATTTCCCAGAGTGGTAGTTAAGACCAAATTCAAATAGAATGAGGTATTAACTATGAGTGAGAAAAAAGGTGTCGTTACGATGCAGAATTCAAGAGAAATGCAATAGCACTTTCAGAAGAGCCAGGACGGACAGCTTAAAGCGTAGAGCTCTCCTTAGGTATTGCGAATGGTATGATTAGCAGATGGAAGAAGCAGCTTGAAAAGTATGGGGAGCTGGCTTTCCCTGGAAACGGGATAGAAGCTATGACTCCTGAGCAGAAGAAGATTCGAGATCTAGAGAGATGTCTGAAAGATGCTGAGAGGATCGAGGTATCTTAAAAAAAGCATTGGCCATTTTCAGCAAAACACCAAAATGAATTATCTCTTCATACAGAATTTCCGGCGGTGAGAATGTGCCAGGGATTATCGAGTGATTCAGACCATTTATAGGGAAACTACAGGTGCTCAGGAAGATGAAGCATAATAATTAATTGTGTATTTTAGACTCTGCACCGAGGTTATTATTTCCACGATTATTTATGCTGGCAGCGCACCATGAGTGATATTTGTTTGAAAGCTGCAGACGGTTATGAACCTTAGTTTTCATAAAAATATTATGAGAGTGGGTTTTAACAGTACCTTCGGAAATGAACAATTTGTCTCCTATTTGGGCATTGCTAAGGCCCAGTATTATCTGTTGTACTACATCACACTCTCTGTTTGTCAGATTAAAAATACTGCAGAAAGCCAGCAATTGATACCGGTTAATATCCATTGGCTTGGATAAGGGCTGTCGATCTCTTTTTTGTCTCAAGAGAGATCGAACAACCAAATGGAATCCTGTAAACGCCAGTATACTATCTGACAGTTCCGTCACGTACACTTTCCCATGAAAAATCACTAATTCATTGTTGAACAAATAATTCTCATTGATAAGATTGAACATTTCAACCATGAAATACAGAATAAAAAAAAGTAGATAGCTCTGGAAGAAAGCGAACAGATCAACGGAAATAGCTTTCAACTTCAAAGTGGTATTGATGACAACAACCAAGAACCAGATGACCATCAGAAAATGAAACTCAGGGTCAATTATCCTGAAGTCTCTTACAGGAATGTTTATTGGAAGAATTTCTAAAGTAAAAAATAAAAGAAAGAAGATCCTAGATTCGAACATTAAAATAGACTCATTCACAATTAACGCAATTAAAAAACGAAAGAGAATCATGGTAACAAAATCCAAAAAGCTGAAAATTAAACAGCCGTTGATCAGAAAGTCAAAAAAAGTTCCTGTTAAATGACCTAAGTTTTTATTGAAAAAATGAAATACACTGCTCAGATACAGATTGTGAAAAATTAGCGAACTCAATATCAGTGACCGTTTTTTATATTTGAGATACTGAATAAATAAGGTGATAGAACAAAAATTGAGAATCAGTATATTACAAATATTTAAGATCAGAATGAACATTTGTAATTATTAACTCCGTTTATAATGTGTCTTAACTGTCCAAACTAAGGATCAAGTTTCGAAGGATATCAATTACTTTTACAAATACATATAAACTAAAGTTATAGGTCTTATTCTATATTACAAAACTAACTTTAGTTTATTACATATAACACCCTTAAATGCGTATAAAAATACTAGTTTTTCTTTTTAATATTATGTGTGAAATATGATGATGATATGTTTTTAAGTTCCATAAAATAGGGAGAACAATCTAACATCATTGATAAGGTTAATAGATAATGAGAGTTAATAATAAAATACTTTTATTAATCGTAGGGTCGTCTTTCTTGTTGCTCATAGTATTTCTGAGCCTGATGACTATAATGATCAACAGAAATCATCTGGAACGTTATAAAAACAACAATAAAAAAAACTTGGACTTTGTGGATTATATAATCGGTTCATTTGTTGAACAATTGTACAACGACATAGAACATGCGATATATAATCTGGAGCCCCACATTGCTAAAAACCCCGAACTCACCAAATATTTAAACAAAAAACATGGAAAATGGATTTATAATCTATCCGAAGAAGAACTATTTATGCAGCAGTTTTTTCACAATTTCCATACTCAAAGAAATGAAGTTGAATCTATATATTACGCAGACCTCAAAGCTGGTTATGTTAAATCACCCTACTTGAATAATCAGGATATTGAAGCCTTGATCGGGGAAGAAGACGTCTTCAACTATGACCCAAGAGTCCAACCCTGGTTCGTCAGAGCTATGGTCAATCCCCATGAAATTATCATTACAGACAGCTACCTTCAAACAAAGGATAATCTTATCATATGTGGAGCTAAAGCTATTCTGATAGATAATCAGCCTGTTGGTGTTCTCTGTATAGATTTGGTAATTCAAAAATTTACTAATGTTATCAATATTATCAATGATATAGACTCTGTTGATTTCGGTATTATTCAAAATGAAACCCTCCTCTATAGCAAGGAAGGAGACCTGAATATTGTAAATTTGGCGAACCATAGTCTTCCCTGGAGGGAACAACTTGAGTACTTCAGTGGTTACGGCTACACCAAGACCAAATGGAATAATATAATGACCAAGACCTCAGAAAAGCTAGGGTGGGAATACTATTTTTCAACTCCTAATTATATTATTAATAATAGCATTAAAAATATACTCTTTCCTCTGTTGTACTTCTTCATTTTCATCATAACCTTTTTAATAATCGCTTATAAGTTGTCTGTCACATTCCTTATTTTGAATCCGATTAATCAGATCAGATTTTTTGCGGAGAGCCAAACTAATGAAGAGATGATTGATAACATTATGATTAGAAATGACAAAATCGGCTCTTTAGCCACCTCTTTTAATGAGGTCTACTTTAATAACCTGGTATATAATAAAGAGATTGAATCCCTTGTGGGTAAGATAAACTAT
>JAQQAM010000021.1 GCA_028532905.1 Spirochaetales bacterium | reverse complement strand
CCAGATTCCTCCGGATAGATCCGGAAACAGAGACAATGACCAATCATACAGATACGGTAGACAGCGGTCTCTACCAGGGCGGTAACTTCGCCAAGCTTCAGGAGGATCTGGGATACTCAGGGTCGGAAATCCTCTATCTGGGCGACCATATCTACGGGGACGTGGTCTCCATTAAAAAGAGCTGCAACTGGAGAACGGCTCTGGTTCTGGGGGACCTTGAGGATGAAATCAAAGGTATACGGGAATCCAGAGACCTGCAGAAGAAAATTAACCGCCTGATGGGAAAAAAGCTGAAACTGGAAAAAGAGATCAACAATCTGGATTCCAGACGGTATGAGGGTGAGAATATAAAGCACAGCAGCATCAGCTCTCTCTTTGACTCTGTAGATACCCTGAATGCCGAAATTTCCTCCCTTCTGAAGCAGTATAAAGCCTTCTTCAATCCCTACTGGGGTGAGATTCTCAGAGCGGGATTTGACGAAAGCCGTTATGCCGAACAGGTGGAAAAGTATGCCTGTATCTATATGACAAGGGTCTCTGATCTTTATGAGTATTCACCTAAAACCTACTTCCGTCCCTATCGGCGGATCATGCCTCATGAAGATTTGAATCTGCTGGACTGACCCCTCATTCAGCCAGCTGCCCCCCAAAAATGTCCTGTTCTGCATACAGGTTTTTCACAAAATCCGGCAGAACAGGAAACCCTGGTTTAAATCTTAAATAAACTATCCTCAGCTCTTCAAAGTCTTAAAATTAGACAGACAGTCCTGATTTACCTCTCAAATTTGATTTTCGGCAATTTTATTGAACATTTTTCTTGACGTATATGTATTGTCGTGTAAGAATGAGCTTGGTTGGTTCATAGCGCAACTAACTAAATTAATAATCCGGGGCCCTTTTGAAACTGAACGCTGTCCGAAGAAACAGAATTGTCAACACTTCCAGAATCATCAGAGAGATCTGGACCTCCCGGTCAATTTCCCGTGTCGATTTATCCAGAAGACTGGATCTCAACAAATCAACGGTAACCAATATCATCAGCAACATGCTGGAGAACAAACTTGTACTGGAAACAACAGAAGGCCCCTCCACTCCCCAGGGAGGAAGGAAACCTGTCCGTCTGGAAATCAACAGAAATTACGGGTACATACTCGGTTTTGAAATCAGACCCGAATCCTACACAGTGGTGGCTGTGGATATTCTGGGAGATATCCTTTTCTCCAGAACCGAATCCATCGATATCAATGCTAAGAACTTTAAAGATATATTTTTTAAACTGCAGGATGATCTTGAAAAGGAGCTGACCTGGATCGGACGCCCCCTTATCGGGATCGGAATCGGATGCTCGGGTATTATCGACGCCCCTAAACGGATTATCCGGGCATCCATTCCTCTTCAGTTTACAGAGCCCTTTGATTTTTACAAAGAGATTGCCATTCATTCAAAAGTTCCTGTCTATATTGACAATGACGCCAACAGCTGCGCCTGGGGTGAGCTAACCTTTCACAGAACCCAGAATCTGCAGAACTTTCTGTTCTGTCTTATAGAGTTCAGGGATGTAGCCAAGTCCAAGGCTCCCGAGCAGACAGCCATCGGTATGGGAATTGCCATAAACGGCAATGTCTATTACGGCCGGAACTGTTCCGCCGGTGAGTTCAGAAGTATTTACAGCAAGAGAAGTAAAAACTCAGGGCAGCTTTCTCTGAATTACAACAAGAATTATCCCATAGTGGAAGAGCCCGAAATCATTGAGCATTTTATCCGGGAACTTTCCAAACATCTGGCTCTGTTTGTCAATACATTCAATCTGAGTCAGGTTTTTATCGGGGGCGATCTGGGACCTCATATGACAGAAAGATTCCGGTCTGTTCTGAATGAAGAGATCAGAAACAACTGGCCCTATAACGAACAGGTGGACTGCGAGGTGCGCTTTTCCACACTGGGTGATAAATCGGTAGCCTATGGTGCCGCGGGACTCGTAATGAACAGGATCTTTATTGATCTTGAAGTACTGGAAGCAGAAGATATGAACCGTTTCGGCTCCCTTGAACTGGTTGGAAATGACGCTGTCTGACCGTCCCTGAGGCGGAAGAGAGCGATATTTCATATAAAACTGACGGAAAACACAGTTTATCCGGCAGAGTGTTTAATTAGGAATTCCGGTCTTGAAGGAAAGACCGTAATATTTTTAGGAGGATTTTCTTATGAAAAAAGCGTTACTCGCACTTTTGACTGTGGCTGTTCTCATCAGTTCTCTTTTCCTGACTGGATGTCAGAAAAAAGCTGAAGCTGCAGCAGAACCCGAAAAAGTTGTCGTTAAAACAATGGCTTATGGTGACAACTCTAATGCTGAAGGTGTCAGCTGGGTAAGAATCGTGAACTCGTTCCACGAAGCCAACCCCAACATCACCCTCGACTATGAACTGCTGTATGATGAAGCATACCACCAGAAAGTACAGGCCAGACTCGCTTCCGGCGATGTACCTCACCTGGCTTACATGGGTGCCGACGCTCGCTGGGGAGCTCCCTGGAAAGAAGCCGGTCAGCAGTTTGACCACAGAGACATCATCGATAAAGATATGTTTGATGTCAGCCTGATTCCTGCAATGGGACCCAACGGCGAAATCTACGAGATTCCCCTGGGAACATCCAACCTTTGTACAGTTCTGTACATGAACAAAGCTCTTGTTGAAGAACTCGGATTCTCTCAGCCCAAGACTTACGATGACCTGAAAGCAATGGTTCCCGCTGCCAAGGCTGCCGGACTGGAAGTTGTTTCCATCGACGGTGCTGACGGTTGGGCATGGGGTTCCTGTCTGATGTCTGCCATGATCGCCAGAACTTCCGGCGATACAGCTTATGTATCCAAATCTGTTGACGGCGAAAAAGCGTTCACAGACGATGCCTGGGTAGATGCTCTTGGTATGATCGAAATGATGGTTGCCGATGGTGTGATCGACTCCAAATCAGTATTGGTTGACTACGGTTCAAACATCTCCAACTACAGCAACAAAAAAGCTCTGTTTATGGTACAGGGTCAGTGGGCTGCCGGTGGAATTGAAAACCCCGAAGTTGCCGACAACACTGTCATGATGGCATGGCCTGTAATGCCCGGTCAGGATCCCTCAACCAACGACAGTGTAGCTGCTGCTATCCAGGTTGGTTACGGTCTTACAAAAGCCGGTGCCGAAAACCCCGCTGTTGCTGATGCCGCGATGAAGTTCATCTCTGTTTTCTACAGCGAACCTGAAACAACTCAGAGACTGAGAGACGGTGCTATTGTTGCTCCCATCCTCAAGGGTTACCAGACTCCTTCCGACCTTCCCAAAATCATTGCCGAGAAGGTTAGATTTGCACAGTCCATCACTGTACAGTCTGAAGTTATCGATGCATTCCTCTCCGGAGCACCCAATGATACTCTGAATGCAGGTATGCAGAAAATCGCTTCCGGACAGGCTACTGCTGCTGAGATTGCTCAGGAAGTAGAAGGACTGCTCCGCTGATATTTGACAGTAGCATATGAGAAACACAGGGAGGATTAAGATCCTCCCTGTTCTACCAGTTGCCGGTACAGTGTCTTTACAAGAAGCTGTCCCGGCAGTTTTCAACAAAAGGGCTTTTTAGCTTAGGCAGCCCGAAAACCCTTTTAGGAGTATTGAATTGAATTTACGTGATCGAAAAGCAC
>JAQQAM010000020.1 GCA_028532905.1 Spirochaetales bacterium | reverse complement strand
ACTGATAAATAAAGATGCTCTTCCGGAACCTGATCAAACCATTCCAGAAGCTGTTCTGAAGGGGCAGGTTTACTCAGTTCAGAAATTATATTGGTATCTAAAAGGAATTTCAAAACTCCAGATCCCTGGGCTGATCCTGCTGCCGGGATAACTCCAGCTCAATATCTTTATGAGGTCTGTTTAAAAGGATTTTCTTTAGATGTAAACCCTTCTGCTTCTCATATTCTTCAGCAGAAATGATATAGGCAACAGTTTTTCCATTCTTACTGACTTTTTGAGGAGATTCTGAACAGGCCAGATTGATAACCTGGCTGAATTTGCTTTTGGCCTCCTGGAGCTGCCATGTCCTCATGGGAATCCTCCTCAATAGTATTATTAATAATAACTAGTCAGACTAGTCAGTATTATTCTAAGCCCTTAATTCCTGTCTGTCAAATTCTGAAAATCAACAGAATTGTGAGAGCTTCTTCAGGTGAGGGGAAAAGGGAACCCACAGCAGGAGTCCTGAGTCAAAAACAGGAGGAGAGTAAGGAATCCCTAATTATTAATTTGATATCCCGCTGAAACTATATAAAATTCATGTTATCCCATAGAAGGAGTTCAACATGAATAAAGTTGCCTTATTTGTAATTATTATAATATCCATAACAATCCCACTCTGGTCTCTCACCGGAGAGTACGGTTCTTCCTCCCCCGAAGCCCGGATTCTGATTGCTTATGAATCCACCCGCTTCAAGAAAGCCCTTATCGAGAACCTTCTTCCTTTACTGGAAGAGAAGAACTATTCCATTCTGGTTGTGGATCATCAGAAAGGCGGGCTCAAGGGCCTGTCTGCCTCTGATTTTGATGCTGTTTTCATCACCAACAGCGGAGCCACAGCTAAAGTACGGCCTCAGGTGCTGGACTGGCTGGATGCCAACGGAACAAATCCTTCCAATGTTCTGGTTCACACCACTCAGAGAACCGTGTGGACACCCCCGGTTGAAGTGGACAGTGTCACATCGGCCTCCCTGAATAAAAAGAAGGATATAGCGGGAATGGCTTCCGATTTCTCCAATTCCATAGAGAAGCTGGTTCGTTAGGAGTATGGGAAGACTGAAGACCATTTTCTGGCCTGTTGCAGCCCTGTTGAGTCCTCTGCCGGCTCTGCTGCTCTATTTCAGGGGGGATTTTTCTCATCTCAATGATCCCTTTTCTCTGGGAATGCTCTTTGGTCTGTCTGCCTACACCTATTTTCTTGTGACCCTGCTGATATCCAGCCGCATTCGTTTTCTGGACAGACTGTACGGGCATGACAGGGTCATGCATTTTCACAGCCTTCTGGCTCTGGGGGCTCTGATTCTGGGGATTGTACACAGACAGCTCAAGGTTCTGATCTTCCCCTATATGGATCTGCAGGTATTTCTGGGCTTTCTGCCTCTGCTTCTGATCCTTATTGTGTTTCTTGTGACCCTGACGGTAATGGTTCCCGGAGTACTGCATAGAATCGGTTTTATGAACCGGTTCCGTCTTTTTGTAAACCGCAGATTAAAACTGGATTACTCCCTTCTCAAGACGGTGCATAACAGTCTTGTTCTGGCCCTGCTTCTGCTCTCCTTTCATGTTCTACTGGCTTCCAGTACAGGGGAAACATGGACCCGTCTGATTTACATGGGGGCATTGGCCTCTTTTACTCTGTACAGCTGGATTCGGCATAAACTGATCCGGCCCCGGAGGAACAGAAAAGCCGGGCTTGTTCTGGAAGACATCAGGGATCTTGGCGGTCATGTTACAGAACTCGTGATCAGGGGTTCTGGCGAAGGATCTCTACCTTCCTGGAAGGCAGGGCAGTTTGCCTATTTCCGTTTCCCTGGCAGTGTTGTTAAAGGGGAGGAACATCCTTTTACGATCTCCTCCGCCCCTGTCGAGGGGCATGTGGCTGTTGCGGTAAAAAATCTGGGGGATTACACATCCCTGGTGCCTGGTCTTGAGACAGGACAGACTGTTGTTCTGGACGGACCTTATGGTCATTTCGGCTACAGCCGCGGCGGCAGGAGTCTGTTTATTGCCGGGGGAATCGGCATCACACCTTTTCTTTCCATACTGAAAGATCTGGCATCGCGCAAATCAACAGACGAAATAACACTGCTCTGGGCTGTGAGAAATCAGGAAGATCTCGTTTTTGATGATCTCCTTCAGAGCATGAGCAGCCGTTTGCCCGGATTCCGTTATCTGCCTCTTCTGTCAGGGGAAACATTTTCTCCCGAAGAAAAACACTGGCGGGGGGGGAGGATCAACAGAGATCTGCTGGACGAACTGACAGGCTCTGGACAAAAGAAGCAGCAGATCTATTTCTGCGGTCCTCCGGGACTGAGGCGGAAGGTTTTCAAGGATCTGAAGAGTCTGGGAATCAGAACGTCCTCAGTCCGGTATGAGAAGTTTTCCCTGGGCTGATCCCGTTAATCTTCTGATGGCTGAGAGGCTCCTGCTTTCAGAAGACTGTTAATACCGTATGCAGACAGCGCGGCATCCTCTTCCTGACTCAATCCGCTGACTCCCACTGCGCCGATATACGCACCATCGGTTTCAATGGGAAGACCTCCTCCCAGTCCGGTGAACCGGGGATCTCCCAGATCGGTGACGGCAAACCCGTATTTACGGGAATTCTCTCCCAGACTGCCGCTGGGCTGTCTGTCCCGGACGGCTGTAAAGGCCTTGTTTCTGGCAATCTGTCCGGCGGCCAGGGGGCAGCCGTCAGTACGGAGGAAGGAGAGAAGTTCTCCGTGGGAATCAACTATGGCAATCGCAACTCCTCCGTCCGGATGTTTCTCAAGTATGGCTTTGTTAATGATCTGAATATCTTTCAGTTCCAGTGATTTTACCGTTTTCATAGATGATCCGCTCCTTTTTTCTGATACTCACGGGGGGTCTTCCCCACAGATTTCTTGAAGATGTAATTGAAGTAGGACGATGAGTTGTATCCCACCGAGAAGGCGGCAGCCGATATTTTCAGAGAAGGGTCATCCCTGAGCAGCTTCTGAGCTTTCTCGATTCGGAGGTTTGTAAGAAACTCGATATAGGAGACGCCGTGGAACTGCTTGAAGAGCTTGCTGAAGTAGGCCGGAGTGAGAGAAAACTCTGCTGCCAGGCTGTCCAGGGAGAGGAGAGGATCGCTGTATTTATTCAGGATCTTATTTCCCGCCTGCTCCATCAGATGTATGCCGGTTTTTTCCTCCCGGGTCTGCTGCTGTTCCAGAATGGTTGTGCAGGCCCAGCGGATTTTCTCCATCATTTCCCCCATGGTCTTCAGGTTGATATACCGGAACAGAACCATCAGGTCGGGAAATATCTCCTTCACTGCAATGCCCAGTTCATCCCCTGCCGATAGGAGGCAGACCAGCAGGTTTCTGAGCATCCCTGTCTTCTTCTGTTCATCCAGAGTTTCATTGTTCAGGGAGTCTTCTATGCGATTCAGAAATCCCTCCATCTCCTGCCGGCTTCCTTTGCTGAAGAGTCGGAACAGCTCCCGGCTGGTGTCGTAGATATTCACAGGCAGTTCATAATGGCTGACATTTTCCTGTTTGGAGTTCATTCCGGAGATCAGGGAAAAGTAAGCCTGGGTCTTGCCTGTTTTTGCAGCAAAACTGAAATCTTCCAGCCTGGATATTACAGGGCTTACTCCCATGGCCAGGAGGATGATCCCCGGTGCTCCTGAAATCAGGTCACCTATCTGACGGTAGAAATCATCACCTGTCAGAATACTGTGATCCGAAGAGATGAGGACGGAGATATCGGTATGGTAGAGTTCATTGGGAGACAGAAGAATGCTCTCAATATTCCAGCTGTTCTGTTCACAGAATGGAGCCAGTATTCCCGATAGAGTCTCTTTGGTCTCCCCCCATTTCAGAGTATCCCTGATTTCCAGAAAGAGGCTCAGACAGAGGTAGTGCTGCTTTCTGCTTCCCAGATCATAATCTTCCATTTTGGAGGGGATATCCTCAGCTGCAATAACGCCGTAAATCAGCTCTCTATAGAACTGGTCATTGAGAATCTGTCTGTTTCTGTCTCTCTGTCTGTCCTGTGCTTCCAGATTGTCCATATCGGCTTTCATCCGGCGCACTCTGTCTGTTACCCGTTCCAGAATTTCTTTCAGGTCGTCTATGACTATAGGCTTGAGAAGGTAGTCCTGGACTCCCAGCTTGATGGCCTGCTGGGCATATTCAAAATTATTGTATCCGCTGACAATCACAACATTCAGATCGGGATGGATGGTTTTGGCTTCCTTTATCAGATCAAGACCATTCCCCCCTCCCATCTTGATATCCGTAATCAGTATGTCCGGAAGGGATTCTTTGAGCAGTTTAAGGGCAATCGTACCGTTTTTGGCCTGTCCTGAAATTTCTGCCCCCAGGGCTTCCCAGTCCATACTCCGGATAATTCCCTCTCTGATCAGTTTTTCATCTTCCGCTACAAGAATTTTAATTTTATCCATTTATTACATCCTCGGTATCCGTGCGGATATCTGTGTTCCCCGGTCCGGTTTACTTTCAAAATCCAGGCCGTACTGCTGACCGAAATACAGTTTGATTCTCATATTTACATTTCTGAGGCCGAAGCCTCTTTCCGACTCTTTGGATATGTCCAGATACTCCCGAACCTGCCGGCACTCCTCTTCGCTGATGCCGGGGCCGTTGTCATTCACCCGGAAGCAAATCTCATTGTCAGTGTAATCTGCTGTCAGGCGGATCTCTCCCTGGTCTTCCCGTTTCATCACACCGTGATAAATGGCATTTTCGATAAGGGGCTGCAGTATCAGCTTTACGGTTTTGCATTCCATCAGAACATCCGGTATATCCATGGAGAAGGTAAAATCATCTCCAAAGCGGATCTCCTGAATGGTCATGTAGTTGGTGATGTGTTCGATCTCTTCTCTGATGCTCACAACAGCTCTTCCCTTGTTCAGTCCGATCCTCAGAAGGTTGGTCAGAGAATAGACCAGTTTGGTTACCTCTTCACTCTGATTGTTCCGGGCCAGCCAGATGATGGAATCCAGGGTGTTGTATAGAAAGTGGGGATTGATCTGGGCTTCCAGAGTCCGCATTTCCGAAACTCTCAGCTTTTCATGTTCCTCATAAAGGTCTTTCATCAATGCCTTGACCCGGGAGATCATCATATTGAAATTATCATACAGGTAACCGATGTCATCATCGGGATGAGGGGGCATGGCTACATTCAGATCTCCTTGTTCCACCACCTGCATCACATGGGTCAGGTCCCTTAAGGGGCTGGTGACCCTGTTAACAAAACTGAGGGTTGTCAGGAAATCGATGATGACGAGGATGATAAAGAATATGAATAGGGGACTCATCATCTGCATAATACTGTCACGGATGGTATTTGTATGGATAATTCCCATCAGTTCCCAGTTGAACTCACTCAGGAAGCTGTTTATGTAGATATGATCCGTGTTCTTCCGCTTCTGACCGGAGGGGTAGGGGATGGTAAGCTGTTCAGAGTCGGTACTGCTGACGGGATTCCGGTTCTGGTTATAAAGAGTCAGGGTTCCCGAGTCTCCCAGTCCGGCGGAAATCAGGCGGTTCAGAACACTCACTTCAATGTCTGTGAGCATAACACCCAGTATCCTTCCTGTGGATTTATCCACAATCCTCTGCCCCAGGGTCACCAGAGGCTGTCCTATGGTATTAACGGTGAAGGAGCCGTTATGAGGTTCAAACCAGATGGGCTCCTGTGAGGCGATAATCCGCTTGTACCAGTCAAAGCCCTGCCAGTTTTCATAAAGGGGGGAGGAAAAATTGGATTTAAACTGCATGCCGTTGGCCCCGATAATGTAGAACCCGAAAACATGGCTTGTATAATTCTGAATAAAGGAGAGGCGGTTGTCCAGTTCCAGTTCAATGGTGTAGACTTCTGCCAGATCATCCGGTTTGGGCTGGCGCAGAATCTTCTGTATGGACGCATCGTTGGCCAGCATCAGGGTCATTCGTGTGGCATCTCCCAACAGGTTCTCCATCTCGATGGATTTGTTCACCACCATTTCTTTGAGAATGGAGCTGAGGTTTTCTGTTATGACCCGGCGGGAAATATACGTGAACATGAGACTTAAGGTCAGGATGGTTCCCATACTGATAATGATCATGGTTGTGAAAATTCGGTTGCCCAGGGAGGTGAATCTCATCATGCCTCAGAAGGCCTCATCAATAAAACGGGCGGCATTTGTATGGTCAAAGAGCCGGTCTTCCACAATTATCTTATGAGGTACATTCCTGCCGGCTTTATGGTTCAGAATGGCACCAAAGGTTTCATCTGCCAGATAGGGGGTGCATTCCACAGAGACACCCAGAGTTCCGGCCATAATGGATTTCAGGGCATCCTTACTGCCGTCTATGGAGACAACCAGAATCTCTTCGCCCGGATTCATATCTGCCGCCTTGAGGGCCTGGATGGCTCCGATGGCCATCTCATCATTATGAGCATAGACCGCATCAAAATCCTTTCCATAACTCAGGATCAGTTCTTCCATAACCATCTGACCCGTAATCCGTTCAAAGTCAGCATATTCATAGGCCACAATATACATATCGGGAAACTCATCAATGACCGCTCTGAACCCCGCAGCTCTGTCCCGGACGCAGGAGGCGCCGTCTCTGCCCCGGAGTTCTATGATTCGTGCCTTGCTCCCGGTTTTATCCGCCAGCCACATGGCAGCCCGTTCGGCCTCCTCTACAAAATCGGAACCCACAAAGGTCAGAAAATCCTCTCCTGCCACACCATCCACTTCCCGGTCCAGCATGATAAGAGGAATCTGTGCTTCCCGGCAGGCAGCAAAAGCCTGATCCCATCCATGGGAGACAATGGGAGTGCAGACGATATAATCCACGTCCATA
>JAQQAM010000019.1 GCA_028532905.1 Spirochaetales bacterium | reverse complement strand
TTGTTGGATTTTCAGTAATTACAGGACTCCGTTTTGACGAATTACGAAAAATCTTTCCCTTGCTTTTTCGAGAATATCTGCTATAACCAAAGTTGGGCTTTATTCAGAAAACAGGAGGCTGCAGATGTCTGAACTTTCCATGGGGAACAAGGAAGTATTCTTAAGAAAGCTGAAAAAGGAGACTGGTGACATTCTGGAAAGCCAGTTCCGGATCGATATCAATACCAAAGATAAAATTCTGGATGAGTATTTTACAGAAGGCTATCTGCCCCGCTGGTATTTCTACAGCAATACGGCAGAGACCATTGCCCATCATATCTATATGCTCACCCATTTTCTGAATGCCAATAACGATATGCTCAGTCAGTCGGGAATGAACGATAATTCCAAAACCTACTTCATCAATGTGGGACGGGACTATCCCGGGCGTCTGGCCAGAATCATAGAGAAGAATCTTTCTATGGATATTGTGGCCATGGATTCCGAGTCCACTGCCAGCGGTCTGCGGATTGTGACAATAGACAAACGGGGAGAGAATTATGTCGTCCTCACGGATGAGGAGAAAAAGAACTCTGATATTCTCAGGGAGCATGTCCTCAAATATGCCAAAGAGAACAAGCTGAAATTCGCTGATGAGTTTCTGGAAACCCTGAGTCACAAATATATGAGGGAGGAGCTGTCGGTTCAGCGTTATCCGGAACGGATTTTCCGTCATCTTCATCTCTATGAAAAGGCATCGGCCAGCAGGAAAATTGAGATTGAGTCTTCCATTATCAATGATACTCTCAGACTCACCATGGCCGGAATCAATCCCGACCGTAATTTTATTTATGAGGCCCTAAAATACTTCAAGCTGAACCGGATTAATCTGGAGCGAAGTTATTTTGATCTGTTTGAATACGGAGAAAAACAGACCGGCATCTTCTCCATTTATATCAAGGCACCGGAGATGCATTACAAGGATCTTGAGAAGATCATGAAGGATGACCTGAAGGATTTTGTCAATGTTCCCCGTCAATCAGGTGAAGACGGAGTTGAGATGAGAATTGAAACTCTGATCCGTAAAATATCCTCTCCCCTTACAGAAACGGCACTTGTCTCCTGTCTGGATGAACTGAAAGAGTTGTGTGCTGAAAACCTGAAGCCCGGTAAGGAGATAGGCAACTTCTACCTCAATTCTGTAACCGATTTTCTGGAGGCTGCCGAAAAAGCCGGGCTGGCACAGAATCCCGATATTCTGAGACTCCTTCTGGGGTTTGAACGGTTTGATGAGTTTTTTGTCTCCTGCCCCCGGGACGGTAAGATTAAGAATGTACCGGGATACAGAATCAAGCACAGCACGGTGCGGGGGGCCTCCAAGGGGGGCTTGCGTATAGACCCCATTGTCAACTTCTGCGAAGTGGCGGCTCTCTCCTTTATGATGACCTGGAAGAGCGCCCGCAGCCGGATTCTGTTCGGCGGTGCCAAAGGCGGACTTATGCTGAACCCCCGGGAGTATGATCCCCGGAGTATGGATTTCTTTGACTCTTTGAGTAATTTCGGCCGCTCCCTGTTTCTGGTTACAGGCCCGGCAAGGGATGTTCCTGCAGGGGATGTGGGATGCGGGGCTGATGAAATCGGCAGAATGTTTCAGGGCTTCAAATCGGCTCTCAGAGACCTGGCTCTTATGGTCTATGGGGTCAGACACAATGTGACCATGATCGGTGACCAGATTATCTCTTTACAGGAGGCCCGGCAGCTGCTGAAAGAGGGCTTTAATATTGATTATACCGACAGCCGCATCCTGAAGGAGCTGGGAGCGAATCAGGATTATCTGGAACTGGTTGTGGCGGCTCAGATAACAGGCAAGCCCAAGATGGGAATTGATGCCCGGACCGGAGCTACCGGACGGGGGATGTGCTATGCCACCCTGGCGGCTGTGGCCAATCTGTACCTGGAGGGAAAGTGGGAGGCTTCTGAAAAACTCACAGCAGCGGAAGATTCCCTTTTGAAAAACACGGTGGCCATAGATGTGCCCTTTATCCTGAAGAAAGGGGGGATGGATATTATCAGCACCGCCGACTGGAATACTCTGGAAAGTTCTGTTTTTCCCAAACTCCTTAAAGGGAAAAAGATGGTTGTTCAGGGCTCCGGGAAAGTGGGCAGTTCCATTATCAGAGAGCTCTCTGTTTACGGTGTGAACCTGATTGCCGTATCCGATGCAGGGGGCGCTGTCATCGGTGACAACCTGGACCCCGATGATGTTATGGCCTCGGTACGGAATTCCATGAAACTGGATGATCCCTCTCAGAGAGCTTCTGTGATCCATACGGAAAAGAATGTGACCGAAAAAATCACAGGCGCCCGGGAGGGTTCGGCCATTCTGGAACTGGAATGTGATCTTCTGTTTCCTGCTGCACTTGAAAATGCTGTGACTGAAGAAAATGCCCCCCGGATCAAAGCAAAAATCGAGGTCTGTGGGAGTAACGGCTCCAACAGCTCCAAAGCTGAAAAGTTACTCCAGGAGCAGGGCGTTCTGGTGGTCTATGATTTTCTGGCCAACAGCGCCGGTGTGACAGCCTCTTATTTTGAATGGCTCCGGAATCTGTATCAGAGAAGCCGGTATGAGGCTGAGCAGATCTATGAAAAAGAGTTTGACGATGCCGTAATGGATGATTTTATCATGCCCGAGTTCCGGGAGAGGATCAAAGGGGTGCTGGCTCAGGAGGAATCGGCCGAGGTGACGGCCCAGTGGAATCTGATCCTCCGGGATATAATGTTCTCCGCCCTGAATGAAGACTACCGCTATGCTTCCGGTCATGGGGTCTCTCTCAAGGATGCAGGATTTATCAATTCCCAGATGCGGGTATTGGCGGCGGCTCTGGTGAGCCGGGATGAATCTGAAGTTCAGAGTATGCTGGAAACCCTCCCTGTAGAGACCAGGGACAGCCTCCGGAATTTTCAGTCACATCCGGAGATTGAAATCTTCAAAAACCTCGGATGAACCGGCAGCAGGGAAGGCTGATTTCACAGGCTGATCTCTGAGAGTCCTCTTTCAAGGTCAAATTATCTCTTTACGCCCGGCGGGAGTGCTATTACTATATGTCTATGTCAGAATATACCCTCCTGCTGGCGGATGATGAAGAGATTATCCGCAACGGGATCAGTAAGAAAATAAACTGGGAAGAAGAGGGATTCACCTTTCTCCCCCCCTGTGAAGACGGGGATCAGGCCATTGAGGCTGTCAGAGAGTATCAGCCTGATGTGGTGATTACCGATATCTGCATGCCCGGGAGAGACGGGCTGGAAGTGGCCCAGTATATAGCCGAGAATGCCCCGGAGACCCTGGTCGTTATTCTCAGCGGCTACGAAGATTTTGATTATGCCCGGCAGGCTCTGCTGGTCAATGTACATGAGTATGTCCTGAAACCTCTGAGTTCCCGGAAAACAAGGGAGCTGCTGGAACGGATCAGACAGGAGCTGGGAAAGCGGAAAGCCTTTCAGCTGGATATGGACCGTCTTCTTCAGCTGCAGGAGGAACACCTGCAGAGTATAAGAGAACGTTTTCTGTGCCGGGTACTTCTCAGATCCATCAAAATAGAGGAAATTCAGGAATACAGTGCGGCCCTTCAGGGTCAGATGCCTGCACAGGATTACTACACAACCATCATTCTGGATCTGGATGCATCCGGGAATAATTCGTCTGTTGTACTGACTCAGGATCTGTACCTCCTGGCTGTCCGGGAGGAGATAGAGAAATTCCGTGACAAGGTGCCCCGTATGCTTGTCTGCCAGCCGGCGGAACCTAAAATCTGCGTCATCCTCTACGATGAAAATGAATCCTCCCTCAATCATACCGCCCGGTATCTGGCAGAGCAGCTGGGACGGTCGGTGTCTGTTCTTCCCGACTATTCCGTGTCCATCGGTGTAGGATCCTCAGTGCATGGAATGGAGGAGCTGTACCGTTCAGCCCGGCAGGCCGGACAGGCTCTGGAAAACCGCCTGATTATGGGGAACGGATCGGTTTTTTTCTATCAGGAGTCCGCGGACAGCAATACAGAGCGGCATGACCGCTTTCTGCAGAACTCGGAAAGGCTTATCAATGCCCTGCGGCAGCAGTCTGCCGACTCTGTCTCCGATCTGGTCAGGGATTTTATCTTCATCCTCAGAGACAGCGGCCTGTCTCCCTCCAGGGTCAGGATGGAAATTACCAAGTTTGCTTTCAAGGTCATTGATTTTCTGGGATCCCTGGAGGACAGCCTGTCTCCTGTAGATCTGAACAGATTGACTGAAACCCTGGCCGAGATCCCCGGACTGGAACGGCTTGAAACAGTGGAAGATGCCCTGGACGACTGCCTTATGGAAGTCTCTGCCCTTCTGAAAGAGAACCGGCGGACTTTTCCGGAAAAGAAAATCAGCGAGATTCAGGCTTATCTTGAATCCGAATTTGCCTCCGGGGATATCAGTGTGGAGACCGTTACAAAACAGTTCTTTATCAGTCCCAGC
>JAQQAM010000018.1 GCA_028532905.1 Spirochaetales bacterium | reverse complement strand
GCCCGTCCGACTGTAGAAGTCACCGATGATGAGATGCAGGCCTTTATAGAAGTTCATGAACCGGGAGCGGGAGGCGCAGACCTTACCTCATCGGATATCACCTCCTTCTTAAGAAATAATAATGTTGTCTACGGTATTCTGGAAGATGCCCTCACCGAGTTTGAAGATCATCCGGTTTATAACAAGCCCTATCTGATTGCCAAGGGAGACCCCCCTCTAAATGGTAGAAATGCCTCGATCTCCTATCTCTTCGAAACTGAAGAGTCTCACGTTAAGCTCAAGCAGAAAAGTGACGGTTCGGTAGACTTCAAGGAACTGAACCTTATACAGAATGTGGTAAAGGGCCAGCCTCTGGCCAGAAAAATTCCCCCTGAAGCCGGTAAAGACGGCAGAACGGTCTATGGAAAATACATTCCTGCCAAAGACGGAACAGACCTGCAGATCGGTCTGGGGAAAAATGTCTCCATTACGGATAACGGAAAAACCGTCATTGCCACCGCCAGTGGTCAGGTTCTGCTTCTCAAGGGCAAGGTCACTGTAGAAACTGTTCTTGTCATTCCCGGCGATGTGAATGCCTCCACAGGAAATGTAAGCGGTCTGGGTACGGTTATTATCAAAGGAAATGTGGAAGACGGCTTTCAGGTCTCCGCACAGGGAAATATTGAAGTCAACGGATTCGTGGGTAAATCCAATCTTCAGGCCGGTGGTGACATCGTTGTAAAACGGGGAATCAACGGCGGAGAAGGGGAGTTCGGAAAAATCACAGCCGGAAAATCTATCTGGTCCAGCTTTATCAATAATGCCTCTGCTGATGCGGGGGAAAATGTGATTGTCAGTGACGGTATCGTCAATGCCCATGTGAATGCCACAAGCCGCATCCTCTGTAAGGGAAAAAGAGCCCGAATCGTGGGAGGAGAGCTCCAGGCTTCCGAAGAGATCAATGCGGCGACTCTGGGTTCCTCGGGTGGAGCGGAAACCATTCTCCGGGTCGGTTATGACCCCAAGGCCAGAACCGAACTGGACGAACTGATGGCCAGACAGGAGGAACTGGACCGGGAACAGAATGAGACCGACAGAAACCTCCAGGGTCTGATGAAGCAGAAAAGAGCCCGCAAGAAACTTTCCGCCGAAAAAGAGACCCTCTTCAATGAACTCAGGCAGAGACATAATGATCTGATTGATGAAATGGAGAAACTGAAAGATACCATAGAACACAAAGAGGAGTACCTCTCTGTTCTGCAGCATCAGGGTAAGATTTCGGCATCAAAGAATGTGAATTCAGGTGTAAAAGTATATATCAAGGATGAGGAGTATGAAGTTACCAATCCATTTGATTATCCTGTCACCTTTTTAATTGAAGATGGTTTTATCACCACCGCCAAGTATGAGGATATCTCTGAGGAGGATATTCAGAGGAGGGATTAGATGTCTATCAAGCCTCTTGATCTTCAGACCATGTTTGTTCGTCTGAATGAGGTAAGTAAAGAACAATCTCAAAATCAGCATGCAGCGGCACTGCAGCAGAATCAGGAAGCCAGAAAGCTGGTGGAAGAGGAACTGCAGAAAAACAGCTCCGTTAATAATACCGAGGAAGACAAGGCCGCCGGTAAGGTGGACGAAGACGGTGAGAACAAAGGAAAGAAAGAGGAAGAAAAAAGACAAGCCTCTTCAGAACAGAAAGAAGATTCCCGGAAAGAGATCGTCAAAGATCCTGAGATGGGAAAACACATTGATATATCAGGCTAGAGGAAGAGTTCTGCGCAGAACCTTCCGGTTGGGAGAACTATGACAGCGCTTATTGCAGGTATCCTTATTCTGCTGATGGCAGCCGGTTTCATTTATCTGAAACTGAAGGTTGATAAAGTTGTATCGGGAGAAGAATGGATTCGGAAAATCAGAGATGAAATTGATCAGCTCATACTTGAAATGAACCAGACGGCAGAACGGAACGTGGCCCTTCTTGAAAACCGTGTAAAGGTTCTTCAGGGGCTTCTGGATGAGGCGGATAAGAAGCTTCAGATTCTGCAGAAGGAGAGTGAAAAGTCAGATTTGTCCCGTCAGGTCTATTCTCATCTGAAGAAACAGACCGCCGTGCCGGTGTACAGTGAACCGGAATCTCCTGTGAATGAGTCTGTGGATGAGATCTCTCTGAAAAGCGAGGATACCTCCTTCTCTGCGTCAGCAGATCCTGCCTCTGCCGCCCGTGTTGCAGAAGATGATAACAGACCTCTCAAAGACAGGGTGATGGACCTTTATGAACAGGGATTTGCCGCAGAAATAATCTCCCAGCGGCTGGGAGCATCCATTTCCGAGGTTGATCTTATTATCAATCTGAGAACCGGAGGGTCTGTTTGACCGATCTTCAGAAGCATTTAAGAGAGTATATCAGTGATGCGGGACCTCTTTTGGAAGAACTCAGACGGCTTGTGGAAAGCTGCCGTGAGGAGATTCCTCCCCAGGACACTCTGGATGAGATTTTCAGACATCTTCATTCACTGAAATCTGGTGCCGCCTTTTTCCAGCTCTCCGATATTGAACAGCTGATCCACTCCATGGAATCCCTTTTCGCCGATATGAAAGAGTCCGGCAGCAGAGAGGAGTTCACAGTCAAGAGCGACCGGCTCTATCAGGGGCTTCCCCTACTTGAAGAGCTGATACTGAATAAAGTTCTCAATCCGGAAGATACAGACCGGGGGGCAGATTCCCTTTTTCCTGAAAAAGCTCTGGAAGAAAACCGGGACAGAATAGAACTCACAAGCTTTGAGAAAAAGCTGCTGCTGGAAGCCGAAGAGAGAGGGGAGACCCTGTACCGTCTGTCCGTACAGATCGATCCGGAAGAAAGGCTCCCTTATGTCCGGTCTTATCTGCTCCTTAATAATCTGGAACTGAATCTGAATGTGATCCGCAGTCTTCCCAGTCTGGATAATCCGGACCAGGATTTCTCCTCACTTACATTTATTCTGACATCCGACAGTGGCGATGAGCCTGTTTTTCAGGCTGTCAATGTGGACGGAATTCTTCAGACCAGCCTGGTCAATCTGGATTACTCTGTCTTCTCGGATGAAGACAGGGGAGAAACAAAGGTCTCAGAGACTCTGATCAAAGAGAGCCTGGCTCCTGTTATCCGGAAAGTGGAACTGGAAACCGATACAATCGCACGCCTCAAGGACACTCTGCTGGAAATGAAGGAAATTGTCCTTCCTCTGCCGCCGGGTCTTCCTCAGAGAGAACCTCTTCTGGGGCTGATCAAGGAGATGGAGGAGAATCTCGGTTCTGTGTCCCTTATCCCCCTGACCTCCCTGTATCCCAATCTCAAGCGTTTTATTGAAGAGACTGCCGAAGGGGTCGGAAAAAAGATTTTCTGCGAATTCCGGGGAGGCCTGTTCGGCCTGAAGATACGGAATCTGGAAATCGTTTCACGGGTTCTGATTCAGCTTATCAGAAATGCGGTCAGTCATGGAATTGAAATGCCCGAAGAACGGATCGCCGCCGGAAAGTCTCCCGAGGGAACCATCCTTATCGATGCCCGTGCTGTGGGGGATTCCTTCCGGATTGATGTTTCGGATGACGGAAAGGGAATTGACAGTACAGCTGTCGCTGCAAAACTGAAAATTTCAGAAGCTGATCTGGAAGCAGACAGTCTGTTGAGAATTCTGACCCGCCCCGGGTTTACCACAAGCGATCGGGTTGACCGGCTTTCGGGCAGGGGTATCGGACTGGATCTTGTGAACCACGATGTGGAAAATGCTCTGGGAGGTTCTCTTTCCCTGGCTTCCCGAAAGGGACAGGGGTCCAAATTCTCAATTTACCTCCCCAGCCAGAAGGATCTGCTGCCCCTGATGATTTTTCAGATGGACAACAAGCTTCTGGCTCTGCCCAAGCGGAATGTGGCGGGGGTATTCCCCCTGGAACCGGATGAGATCGTCAGGAAGGAACATAATCTTCTGTATTACCGGCTGTCCGGGGATGAACTGCCTCTGTTCAGTCAGGAAGGGATGCTCAGCAGCAGACACAGCAGTATTGATACTCCCTATGTTCTGGTGGTTCAGCATCTGGGCCGGAAAGCGGCACTCCCTGTGGATGACCTGGTTATGGAAAAAGAGTATCCCCGGGAGAACTTTTATCTGGGAAAACAGAAAGAGCCTTTTCTATATGAAGTGAAACTGGCCGGGGAAGAAGCCGATTTTATGTATCTGTCACCCGGACTGATCGGCTGACCCGGGAGGAAATGTGGGACTGACGGAACTGATTCAGAAAAACAATATCATTCTTCCTCTGCAGTCTGCAGACCGGGACGGGGTCATCCGGGAGATGGTGGAGCATTTGGCCGGTGCCTCCTATGTACAGAATTCGGAAATTGTGATCAATTCCATTCTGGCAAGGGAAAATATGGGCAGTACGGGGCTGGATAAAGGCATTGCCGTTCCTCACGCCCGTACCCAGGAAGTGGCCGATCTCTGTGTGGGGCTGGGAATCTCCAGAGAGGGAATTGACTATAATGCCCTGGACGGAAAAAAATCCAGACTGTTTTTTATGATTCTGGCTCCCCCGGATCAGAGCAGCCAGCATATAAGACTTCTGTCTGAAATTGCAGGAATTTCCAGAAGTTCAGACACCCTTGAATCCCTTCTGAATGCTGAAAGTCCGGAAGATGTCCTGAAGGTTTTTCAATCCTGACGGACCTGTTTTGTGTAATGGGGTCAGTAGACTCTTTCTACTGAATACCCCCCTTCTTCCAGTGCCTTGATAATCCGTTTCACATGTTCATGGCCATTTGTTTCCACAGTGACTTCCAGCTGAACCTGTTTGAAGCGGTCAAGGGTCTTGAACTGGTTATGATCCAGTTTGATGATATTGGCATTTTCCCGGGCAAGGATCTCTGAAATGTTAAGCAGCTGACCCGGTTCATCAGGCATTTCGGCCGAGAAGCAGAAGATTCTACCCCTGCGTACAAGACCTCTGTCTATCATGGATGAGATTGTCACCACATCAATATTACCACCGCTGATAACCGGAACGATCTTCTCTCCCCGGACTTTAAGTTTCTGCAGGGCTGCCAGGGAGAGGACTCCCGAGTTTTCGGCAATCAGTTTATGTCGTTCCAAAAGCAGAAGAAAGGCTTCCATCAGTTCCGCATCGGGGATTGTGATGATCTCATCCACAAATTCCTTGATCACCGGAAAGGTTTGACTCCCCGGGGTTTTGACAGCGACTCCGTCTGCAATGGTTTCCACAGAATCCAGAGTCTGCAGTTTATTTCTGAACACTGAATCGGACATGGCACTGGCTCCCTCGGGCTCCACACCAATAATCCTCACATCCGGACGTTTCGCCTTGACCGCTGCAGCAATTCCCGCAATCAGTCCTCCGCCGCCGATGGGTACAATAATGGAGTGGACATCACTCAGCTCTTCCAGAATCTCCAGACCGATGGTTCCCTGTCCGGCCATAACATCGTAGTCGTCGAAGGGATGGATGAAGACCAGCCCCTCTTCCTGCTCGAGACGCCGGGCTTCCTGGTAGGCATCATCGTAACAGTCCCCCTCCAGAATGACCCGGGCACCGAAGTTTTTAGTCGCTTCCACTTTGATCAGAGGAGTTGTTTTAGGCATGACTATGGTGGCGTTTACTCCCTGCATCTGGGCTGCCAGAGCCACCCCCTGGGCATGGTTGCCAGCAGATGAAGCAATCAGACCTCTGGACTTCTCTTTTTCACTCAGGCAGGAAATCTTGTAATAGGCTCCCCGGATTTTGAAAGCACCCGTAAGCTGCAGGTTTTCCGGCTTCAGATAGATATCATTTCCCGATTCCGTACTGAAAAAGGGGCTGTGGATCAGTTTTGTTTCCTTGCAGATTCCCTTGAGCAGGTTCCTTGCCTTTTCTATTTGTTCAATTTCCGGTTTCATCGGGTAACTCCTGTGGGTCGTTCTCTTTTCATTAAGCATTTGCCGTCCCGGGACATATGATTCATTTTTCCAGTACTTCTTTCAATAGGGGAGTAAGAACCTTCCGGGACACTTTTATGTTTTTCTGGCTGTAGAGGGTCCATACCCCCCCATATCCATTCTGTTTTGTATTATTTATTGAAAGACCGGGCTCTTTCAGTTTTTCAAGCCCCTGACGTATTTCCTTCCCGGCATACCCCTTTTGATCAGGCACAAATACAGAGAGCTCCCTTTTGAAGGGTTCGGGGACGGTATGCATAATTATCAGAAAATCGGGGCAGGTCTTTTGGATGAACTCCTGAATAACCTCTTGTCTGAAGAAATCCGGAGAAAAGAACTCATCCTGCCCAAGAGTTATGGATGCAATCCCCCCCCTTAGACCAATGACCGGGAAATCTTTGTAGTCCCTCTTCAGATGCTCCATTAAGTTCAGATGGCTCAAATCATTTTTCACATGCAGTAGGGTCTTCAGATAATCCTGATCCTCCGGACTTAACTGACCCAGAAGACGGGTATACTCTTTCCGGTCCAGTTCTGTTGCTTTACCCCAGGAGGGGTCCAGATAACCCGTATCCACTGCTATGGCCCCGGCAAGAAGCAGAGCATTTCCCCGGGAAAGGGGCAGGCCGCTTTCCCTCCAGTATTCACTGATGATGGCAGAACAGGACCCGCAGATGCGTATATCCCGCAGACTCAGACCGGGATAGGCTCCCGTGTCTCTGTGGTGGTCGACAATTCCCACAGGACGGTAGGTCAACTCAGGACTGTCTACCCTGTTATGATCTACCAGAATCAGAGCCCTGTTCCGGGAGCCTTTCAGAGGAGCAGGTGGAAAATGGGCTGTGAAATGATCCGGACGGAGTGATATACCTGCGCGCCTGAAAAGGCTCTCTATTTCCGGTTTCAGTCTGAGATCCTCAAAGGATCCCTGAATAAGGGGATGGATTTTTATTTCCGGATTAAGAGCTGTCAAAAGAGAGGCAAAAGCAAATGCTGAGACACAGCTGTCCAGATCTGCGGCCTGATTGCCCATGATGATGATATCTTCTGTAAAACGGAGCCCCTGCATATTACAGAGAGTTTATCTTTTTTTTCCGCTGATGTCTATTTTCCAGATGAGGGACGCTCCGAGGCTGAATCTTTTCTCTGTGGCAGAATATTCAGATCCGGTTTCCCTGAACTCACTGCTGCTGCTCCAGTATCTGATTCTGTATTCTCCTGTCAGACCCAGGAGCAGATTTTGTCTCAGGAAGAAATTGATATTTCCGTAAGGGCCATGTTCATAGATAAGGGTTTCACCGAAGTTAAGGGGGAAATAGAGGGCATAGGCTCCATTGATATTCCAGCGGGGACTTCTGTTTTTCAGATGAAAATAACTCAGTTCCGGGCGGAAGAGTAATTTCTGATCACCGTTATAGAAGTTATAGCTGTATCTTGTTCTGCCGTAAACCAGCCAGTTCCTCCCCGGAAGAAAGGGGAGGAGAAAGCGGGGAGAAAGATCGGCACCCACCAGGTGTTCATAGCGCTTTGTACTGTCATACCAGACCCAGTCCTCTCCGTCCCATATCCAGTCATCATCATGCCGTTCTCCTTTGTGAAGGGAGTAGAAGACTCCGGCTTTTATATTGGGGATCACCCTGTAGTAGAGAACCGACTGAAACTCATAAAAATCGGGAGATTCCTCCCGGTACTCACCGGAAAAATTCAGATGTAAGTCCCAGTCATTGTATTCTCCAATCAGCCCAAGATGAAAAGCGGGAGACAGTTCAGAATGATCAGAAGGCCTGTCCTCTTCGTTATGATGATCCGCAGCTGTCCGGGATGCCGGAAAGATTAGAAATAATAACAGCAGAACGGATGTTATTCTGGTCTTCATCAGAAGTAGTCCTGATCCAGAAGATCTGTGTAGGCACCCTTGAGGTCTGTAGTATCCTTCACATCTCCAGAGGAACTGTCCATATTCCAGTTCAGGTCTTTTGTCCATGAATACACCTCCGGTTTGGTCAGTACGGCACTGCCGGGTATATTGATCCCTTCCCCTTCCTCAACCAGAACAGATTCATCACCCTTTTTCAGGGATACTTCCACCGTCCCTTCGTTGACGCAAAGCCAGAGATCCGGCTCATGGTCTATGGTC
>JAQQAM010000017.1 GCA_028532905.1 Spirochaetales bacterium | reverse complement strand
GGAGGATTTTTTTTGTCATTAAAGACTTTTTAATCTATAGGTATAAGCCTAGTAGCGGTTGTCCCGGGGTCTTCTTTCGCGTTCGATCGCTTCGTTAACCCGCAGGTTTCTACCGTCCAGCTCCTGGTTGTTCAGGGCGGAGATAGCTGCTTCTGCTGCTTCTTCTTCTTCCATTTCAATGAAACCGAAGCCTTTAGAGCGGTTGGTTTCTCTGTCGAAAATGATTCTTGCGCTGAGAACGCTACCGAACTGAGCAAAGTGATCAGCCAGTCTGTCCTCATCAGTGTTGTAGTTTAAGTTACCTACATAGATTTTCTTGGGCATTGTGCATCCTTACCGGTATTACCGGAATTTAAAAATAAAAATACTTTGAGAGAGTAATGACTTCAATACACAAACTCCTGGTCTTGTGATTCTGGATCAGTCGTTACTCTTAGTAAGGATGTACATAAAGGAAAACGAAGACGGAAATCAGGTCAGATAAGGAACTGCATAATTTATAAAGAACATCACGGTTTCTCAACCTATTTAAATAAATAGCAGGAAATGCCTTATGGGTCAATGATTTTCCTGTAAATAGAGGCTTAAGAGGGAGGAAATATAACATCTTTTCACTAATCTTAGCAGATTTGGAAAGATTTTCCTTGATTTTGGGCGGTTTTTGACCTATCATGTGATATATCACGTAAAATATTCAGCCCTTACTTCAGGTTTTGTATACCTGAAAGGAGAGGCAGGAGAGATATTGAATGCTTCTATCCAGAGATGTATATAACAGAATCCTCGAACAGCTGCTGGCTGGTGAGCTGGTTCCCGGACAGATTATAAACAGGAGACAGATTGCATCCCAGTTCGGAGTGAGCGTGGCTCCTGTTCTTGAAGCCATGCTTCTGCTGGAGCATGAAGGTCTGCTGGAAACCATCCCCCGGAAGGGAACCCAGGTCAGACTGGTGCGCACAGAGGATGTTCTGGGTCAGTTCCTTATAAGGGATGCCCTGGAATCCAAAGCGGCCCGGCTGTACTGGAACCGGGGCCTGAAGGATAATGCAGAAGACATTCTTGATTTCGCCGCACAGGTGGATACGGCCACCCAGGATCTTCTGGAAGACTGGCGGCTTGAAATCCTTTTTCATAAGGAACTGGTTTCACTGGCGGGAATCCCGGCTCTCACAGCCGCCTTCGACAAGACAATGAAACTGAACCTTTTCTTTTCCATGACCAGATCCGTCCCGGAAGGCAGGAATGCCGGCCGTGACAACCATGTCCTACTTATCAGAAATATGCTTGCGGCCGCTTCGGCAGATGAGGCTGAAAGCATTATGCGGACCCATGTATGGTTTGCCAAAGAGCACCTACTGGAAGGGCTCGATCAAATTTGAATTGCATCAGTTGTTTCACTAACATAGATATATAATTGCAGGAGATTTTTTATGAAAGTAGTCATCGCATCGGATTCCTATAAGGGATCAAATACCAGTATCAGAGTCGCAGGGGCCATAGAGCGGGGCATCAAAAAAGTTGATCCCTCCCTGGATGTGGTCAAACTGCCTGTGGCAGACGGCGGAGAGGGGCTTGTACAGGCTCTTGTTCCCGATGAGGACAAATGGATCTATGTGGACGTTAAAGGCCCCATGGGTGCTCCTGCCAAAGCGGAATATGCTCTTTTTGACGAGAAAACCGCTGTCATAGAGATGGCTTCCGCATCGGGCCTGCCCATGGTTCCCGAGGGCGAAAAAGATCCCACTAAAGCCAGCACCTTCGGAACAGGACAGCTCATAAAAGATGCTCTGGAAAGAGGATGTACCACCATCCTCATCGGCATAGGAGGCAGTGCCTCCAATGACGGCGGTACGGGAATGGCCAGAGCTCTGGGAGTCAAATTCCTGGATGCTTCAGGTAATGAAGTGGATGCCGTGGGAGGTAATCTGGATCAGATTGCCGATGTGGATCTCTCCGGTCTTCTGCCTGCTGTAAAAAATGCCACAATCAAAGTGGCCTGTGATGTGGATAATCCCCTGTGCGGTGAACACGGTGCCAGTGCCATATACGGTCCTCAGAAAGGGGCTACTCCCGAAATGGTTAAACTCCTGGATGCCAATCTGGCCTCCCTGGCCAAAGTGATGGAAAAGAAAACCGGTCAGGATATGTCTCTGGTTCCCGGTGCGGGTGCTGCCGGCGGTCTCGGTTTCGGTCTGATGGCTTTTACAGGGGGTGTGCTGGAGAAGGGGATCGATCTGGTTCTCGATTCCGTGGGCTTCGATGAAGCTCTTGAGGGCGCCCATCTTGTCATCACCGGTGAAGGACGCATTGACGGACAGTCTGTCAGGGGAAAGGTTCCTGTGGGCATTGCCGCCAGAGCCAAAAAGAAAGATCTCCCCGTACTGGTTGTGGTAGGTGACATCGGACCGGGAATCAGCAACCTCTATGAATACGGCATTGATTCTGTTATGAGTACGGTCAACAAGGCCATGCCCCTGAAAGAAGCCCTTGAGCGTTCAACCGAACTTCTGGAAGAGGGTGCGGAACGGGCCTTCAGAATGATTAAAATCGGAATGGATATAAAAGCTTGAGAAAACAGGCCATAATTTTTGATCACGACGGTACTCTGGTGGACTCCATAGATGCCGTCGTGCATTGTACAAATCTTGTTATAAGGGAGGCAGGCTGCCGGGAAGGTTCGCCTGCTGAAATCCGGCATGGTATGGCCTATCCCACCCTGGAGCGCTTCAGCTTTCATACGGGTGTTAAGGATCCTGAGCACCTGGAGAAGATGAGAGAGGATTTCTACATCCTTATGAACGACCAGGGTGTGGAGCTTGTCAGACTCTATCCCGGTATTAAAGAGGCTCTGGACCGTCTGGCCCGGGAGGGATTTTCCCTGGGGCTTCTGACCAATAATCAGGGCATCTTCACCCGCAGGGTGGCCGCCTGGCTGAAATACTCCTATGATATGGAAATTATTCTGGGTGAGGATAATGTGCCGGCACCTAAACCGGACCCCCGGGGTCTTCTGCAGGCCTGTGCCGGGCTGGGGGCTGAACCTGAAAACTGCTGGTACATCGGAGACGGCAAGCCCGACTATGAGGTGGCTGTCAATGCCGGGCTGAAAAGCGGAATCGTAACCTGGGGAGCCCACCCGAAAGAGGAGCTTCTGAAGCTGAAGGCCCACAGGTATTTTGATTCCGCAGATGAGATGGCAGCCTTTTTTACAGACCCATCATAAAAAGATAACTCTTTTCATTGAAATCCCGGATGTCCTCATGTCCGAAATCAGGATAGATGAGGACCTCCCGGGGAGCCTTTAATTTATTGTACATGGCAAACTGGCTGGAGGGCGGGCATATCTCATCCATCAGGCCGCAGCCCAGAAGCACTTCCGCCTTGATGCGGGGGGCCAGGAACTGAAGATCTATATATCCCAGAGTTTCAAATATCTCCTGTTCCCGTTCATGGAGGGGATCGAATTTCTTGAAGAAATACTGAAGCTCGCTGTAGGCATCTCCTCCCAGGTCCATCTCCCAGACTCTTTTGTAATCACAGAGGAAGGGGAACTCGGGAGCAATCCTTTTAATCCGGGGTTCCAGGGCGGCACAGGCAATTGTCAGCGCCCCTCCCTGGGAGCCACCCAGGGCTCCTACCCGGGTTTCATCCACTTCCGGCCGGCTGAAGGCTATCCTAGCCAGAGCGGCCGTATCAAGGAATATCTGTCTGAACAGCAGCTTTTCCGGGCTGTCTGAAAGTCCTCTTATGATCTGTCCCCTCCAGGTTGTACCGGCGACTCCGCCTCTGTCTTCGGAAAGCCCTCCCTGTCCCCGGCTGTCCAGGGCAAAGACAGAAAATCCCGCAGCCGTCCACTGCATCAGTTCATTCCAGCAGGGAGACTCTCCGGTATAACCGTGGAAGCGGAGAACCGCCGGATTCTTTGTTTCTCCATTGGCGCCGGCGGGTCTGGCATAGCGCACATGAATCCGTGAACCTCCCGCCCCGGTGAAATAGAGGTCAAAACACTCACTATGGTCTGTTTTAAACTCCGAAGGGATCAGTTCTGTCTGAAAATCCAGAGAATCCAGCTCTTTCAGGGCTCTTTCCCAGTAGGCATCAAAATCTGCGGGTTTGGGATTGATTCCCTTGTATTTTTTCAGTTCCTTCAAAGGCATATCGATACTTGGCATGACGGACTCCTTATCTTGTTTTCTCTTCCAACAGATCAGCAGGCTGCAGTGCTGCCGTCTGTATTGATTTATTCTGTTCCTGACATTCTAATCTATTTGACCCGGGGAGTGTGTTAAAAAATAGGATTGACAAATTGGTTAACCAGATGTATTAATGAATGATCTGGTTAACCAATTGTGGAAACAGGCCTGAACCAAAGGAATCAGGCTGGGAAAGGGGGAGAATCCCGTGACTGACAAAAAAACTGTAGACCCGGGACTTTTTGATCCCGGCAAAGAGGCCGGCTCACCGGAAGATTTCATTCTGAAAAGAATCCGTGAACTTCTCCATCAGGGAGAGCTCCAGCCGGGAGCCCGTCTCCCTTCTGAAAGGCTGCTGGCTGAAACCCTGGGCACCACAAGAGGGAATGTCCGGAAAGCTCTGCAGAAGCTGGAGTTCTACGGTCTGGTGGACATCTCTCCCCAGAGCGGTACACGAATCAGTGCCATGGGGCAGGAAACCGTTGAGGAGCTGATGGCTGCCATTCCTGTTTCCAGAACCCAGAAAATGGCGGACCTTATGGAAGCCCGCTTTATTCTGGATCTTCAATGCGCCAGACTGGCCGCCGAACGGCGGAGTGAGGCAGACCTGAATCTGATTGAACAGCGGCAGGAGGCTTTTCTTAAAAAGTTTTTTGCTCCCGGCAACAGAGACTACCTGGAAGAGGACTATCTCTTTCATCTGGCCATAGCCCACGGTGCGGGAAATCATGTGCTCATCTCTCTCTTGAGCCAGCTGACCCCCAAAATTGTAACCAGAGACCAGCCTCATCTGAAACAGAGGGATAAGGATTTCTCCAGAATCCCGGGAGAACATGAACGAATTATCGATGCCATACGACGCTGCGATCCGGAAGCCGCCGAAGAGGCTATGCTGAATCACAGGCAGTGGGCAATGAAACGTATATTTACAGGAGATCAGGAATGAAAGAATTAAACAGAAATACAGCGGTAGAAATGAATCTTCCGGAAAGCAGTTATCCTGTCCGGATTCTCCAGTTTGGTGAAGGCAATTTTTTGAGGGCTTTTATGGACTGGATGGTTCAGGGGATGAACACAAAGGGTCTTTTCAACGGCAAAGTGTCGGTTGTTCAGCCCCTGGCCCAGGGAATGCTCCCCATGATGGAAGAGCAGGACTACCTGTATACCCTTCTGCTCAGAGGGGTTCAGAACGGTGAGGTCACTGTTGAAAAAGAGGTCGTCCAGGTTCTGGAGCGGGGCGTGAATCCCTATGAGGACTTTTCCGCCTACCTGGCAGAAGCCGAAAATCCCGATCTGAGAATTATCATATCCAATACCACAGAAGCCGGAATCGTCCTCCGGAGTGAAGATAAAACGGAGGATACACCTCCTGTCTCCTTTCCCGGCAAACTCCTTGTGCTTCTGAAAAAACGATTTGACCATTTTAACGGAGACCTGTCTAAGGGATTCCTCTTTTTCCCCTGTGAACTGATTGAAAAAAACGGAACTAAGCTCAAAGAGGTTCTCCTGGAACTGGCCGGACAGTGGTACCCCGGGAATACTGATTTTATCAGCTGGCTGGAAGAGGCCAATCTCTTTTTCAATACTCTTGTGGACAGAATTGTGAGCGGCTACCCGGCAGATGAAGTTGAATCTCTGTGGGAGGAAGCCGGTTACAAGGATAATCTGATGGATACGGGGGAGATTTTTCATTTTCTGGCCGTGGAAGGTCCTGTTGAATATGAAAAGGAATTTCCCCTGGTGCAGGCGGGATTCAATGTTAAATGGTGTGATGACCTGACACCCTACAGAACCAGAAAAGTCCGTATCCTGAACGGGGCTCATACCATGACCGTTCTGGCAGCCTGGCTCTATGGACTGGAAACCGTTAAAAACTGTATGGATGATGAGGTCGTATCCGAGTATATCCGACAAGGGATTTTTGATGAAATTATCCCCACCCTGGACCTGCCGGCGGATGAGCTGGCGGAATACGGCGGCGCCATTCTGGAGCGCTTCAGTAATCCCTATATTAAGCATTTACTGCTGAGCATTTCCCTCAATTCAGTATCCAAATTCAAAACAAGGGTTCTGCCCTCTGTTCTGGAATATATCAGCAGAACCGGTGAGAATCCGAAACTCCTGAGTTTTTCACTGGCCGCCCTGGTTCTCTTTTACAAATCAGAAAATCCCGGCCTTTATGGTGCATCCCTGTCTGCAGTGCGGCCTCTGGACGGGAAGGAGTATGTGATCAAGGATTCTCCGGAGGTTCTGGATTTCTTCTTTCATCTCTGGAAGGGAAAAACCGGTGCCTCAAGGGAAGAGGCTGAATCTCTGATGGAAGCGGTTCTCAAGAAAACAGAGTTCTGGGGACAGGATCTGAACCTCCTTCCGGGATTCAGAGACCTGACAGCCTCCTATCTGTCATCAATGGTGATTGAAGGGGTTCCGGCGGTTATGAAGAATCTTGCAGAGAAAAAAGTAACTGGAGGCGGACATGTCTGAACCTTTCGTGATTATCAGTCCAATGGATAATGTGGCGGTTGCCCTTCAGGATCTGCCGGAGGGGCAGTCCATCGGTGGAGTTCAAGCCCTCGGTTCTATCCCGGCGGGCCACAAGGCGGCTCTGCGGGATATTGCAGAAGGGGAGGAAGTCCTGAAATACGGGTATCCCATCGGCAAAGCCTTCAAGGACATCAGAGCCGGTGAACATGTGCATACCCACAATATGAAAACCCTGCTTTCGGGAACTCTGGACTACAGCTATGCTCCTGCAGAGAATTCTCCGGAGTCTGCAGCCCTTGGGGATAAGATAAAAAACCGCAGCTTTATGGGATATCCCCGGTCCGGCGGTCAAACGGGTACCAGAAACGAAATCTGGATTATCAATACCGTAGGCTGTGTCAATAAAACGGCCGAAATCCTGAGCAGGCGGATGGAGAAGGAGGGGGAGGGCCAGTGTGACGGCATCTTCAGTTTTTCCCATCCCTTCGGATGCTCCCAGCTGGGGGATGACCACAGAACGACCCAGACCATTCTGGCCGACCTGGTGCACCACCCCAATGCCGGAGCTGTTCTGGTTCTGGGGCTGGGCTGTGAAAACAATAACATCCCCGAGTTTAAAAAGATCCTGGGGGACTATGATGAAAACCGGGTGAAATTTCTCGCCACCCAGGATGCGGAGGATGAGATAGAAGAAGGCTGTGCCCTGATCCGGGAACTGCTGGCGCAAACGGCCCAGGATAAACGGGTTGAGTGCCCGGCAACGGACCTGGTGGCAGGTATGAAGTGCGGCGGTTCCGACGGTCTGTCAGGAATTACGGCCAACCCCCTTCTGGGCTTGTTTACGGACGCTCTTACAGGAGCGGGGGGCAGCAGCATTCTGACCGAAGTGCCCGAGATGTTCGGAGCCGAGACCATTTTAATGAACCGCTGTGTCAATGAGGATGTATTTGACCAGACTGTGAACCTGA
>JAQQAM010000016.1 GCA_028532905.1 Spirochaetales bacterium | reverse complement strand
AATCCCCAGACAAAGCAGGCCAGAACCCCCGTCACCTGAACGCCAATGAGTCTGATCCGGCTCATTCCCAGATCATTCAACAGCTCGTTTTTCATAAACAGGCCTGCTGCGATGGTGCCCCATGCACCGGAAAAAGCATGAACCGGAACCGCTGTTACAACATCATCCACACCCTTTTTTTCCAGAAGCACTGTACCCCAGTAGATTACAAAACCAGAGACAATACCGATGATCAGGGAGGAGACAGATCTCACATAGGCGCAGCCTGCGGTTATGGCAACAAGTCCGGCGATGATTCCATTGATAATCATTTCCGGTTCGGGCAGTTTACTTCTGCTGAACATCATACTCAGAAACATGGCCGTGATTCCCCCGAAAGAGGCTGATATGATTGTGTTTGCTATAATGTGGGCGACACCGTAGTTGGCTTCCAGAGTACTGCCGGCATTGAAACCGAACCAACCGAAGAACAGGATGAATGTCCCCAGATAAGCAAAGACTATGTTATGCCCCTGAATCTTCTGGGGTGTTCCATCGGCTGCAAAACGGCCTATTCTGGGACCGATAACAATAGCCCCTGCCAGGCCGACCCACCCTCCGATGGAGTGAACAACACTGGAGCCTGCAAAATCAATAAAGCCAAGTTTTTCCAGCCAGCCGGCCTGGTCCTCATAAAACAGGCCTCCCCAGGCCCAGTGTCCGAAGATAGGATAGATGAGGGCGGAAGTGATAAAGGACATAATCAGATACGTGCTGAACTTTGCCCGCTCGGCAATAACTCCGGAATCAATTGTGGCGGCTGTTCCGACAAATACAGCCTGAAAAACGAAAAATGTCGCCTTCCAGCTGTCCTCGTCAAAGGACGTGAAGAAATCTGTGATACCGATGATTCCATAAAAGGATTTTCCAAACATCAGCCCGTAACCGATAAACCAGAAGGCCGCAATGGAAAAGATAAAGTCCGTAATGTTTTTAATGGCTACATTGATTGAATTCTTAGCCCTGGATAATCCGGTTTCCAGAGCCATAAAACCGGCCTGCATCAGAAATACAAGCATGGCTGATACCAGAACCCATAAAATATCGTTGATAGATTTCATTTGAAATAACTTCCTGCACTTTGGAAAGAGTAAGTGCAAGATGTATACCAGTTTCAGGAACGGGGGAAATTACTGTCTTTGAGGAGTCTATACTCAATTCTAATTCATAGTGTTATTATAATATAAGACCACAAAAAACTACAAAAATGAAGACCTGGAGTCGGAAACTACTAAAATGTATGCTCCATTCCCTGACAGACTGTACAGTTTTTCCTTCTGATTCAATCCTTTATATCAAGGCACAGGTAGTGGTTTTTCTCTTTTTTATCTTTGAACAGAAGGCTGACGGTACGGCACAGATTTCCGGTTGCTCTGGAAATATATCTGTCGGAGATATACCACTTCTGCTTTCCGGACCGGTTCAGGAAATAGGCTTTCTGGGAGTGATCCGTTCCCATTCTGGCCGGCTTGAAAAGAAAGTGTTTCTTGGTCCACATCCGGGGCTTCAGAACAGTTCCTGTAATCTGTTTGCCCTGGGCATTTAATATGTAGGCACACTCAATGTTGGATACGTTGTTCAGTTCCCGGTTCAGGATCTGGTCCCACTTATCCCTGTCGGATTTAAAAATACGCTGGGAGATGCTGTTGGCCTGTTTCTTTACAATGAAGATATTGTCAGAAATTTCCTTGGCTCTCTCTGCCAGGGAATAGGTCCAGGCTTCAACAAGCAGGGAGACTTTAGGTGATGAAATGTCAATCTGATGGAAGGTCTCTTTTGGTTTTGAGAAGTAAAATCCCTGCAGTATATCGACTCCCAGGTTTTGACAGACCAGAGCTTCTTCAAGAGTCTCCACTCCTTCCGCTAAAGAGAGGGCTCCTATACTGTGTGACAGATTAATCAGGGAACGGCACACTTCTCTTTTATAAAACTCTTCTGAAATATCCTTAACCAGATTACGATCAATTTTGATAATATCCGGTTTGATCTGAACGATACGCTCAAAATTTGAGTATCCTGAGCCCACATCATCCAGAGCAATCAGGAAACCGAGTTCTCTGCACTTTCTGACAAATCTCATAAGCACATCAAAGCGGTGAACTTTCTTTTCTATGAGTTCAATTACAATTCGGTCCGGATCAAGGTTCAACTCTCTGACAATGGAGTAGATTTCATCGGCCATTTCGGAAAAAGAGTCGAGCAATGAGGAATCAAAGTTCAAAAACAGGGAGAGCTGGTCTGTTGAGAACCGGCTTGCCGAAGAACGCAGGGCCTGCCTTATACACTCCTTGTTCAGGGTTAATATTTCCTGATTGGATACGGGTAAATCAAACAGTTCGGCTGCGGACAGGTCTTTATCATTCATTCTTCCTCTGGATAGGGCTTCCAGAGCGATGTACTTTCGCTCCTGTACAGAATAGAGAGGCTGGTAAAGGCTGAGGATGTTTAGATCTGTAAAATTCATTCTTATTGATATGCAAATTTTGTACCAAAAGGTAAAAAGCAGTTTATCTCCTTACAGATGGTATCAGAGGGGATCTTGGTAAAAACAAATAGAGATAGAAGATACATAATTGTAGGATTCTGACAGAATTGTAGGGAATAAGTCATTTTTTTTTGGATTAGACTCCCTGAGCTGTTTTATACTTGATAAGACAGCAGTCTGATGAAGCAGAGAGTGAAGAAATGGAACAAAAAGAGGTTTTCAAGGTTATTTGCTCCTGGTGCAAT
Organism: Spirochaetales bacterium; assembly: GCA_028532905.1. Classification (GTDB taxonomy): domain Bacteria; phylum Spirochaetota; class Spirochaetia; order DSM-2461; family DSM-2461; genus Oceanispirochaeta. The sequence goes on along the minus strand of JAQQAM010000016.1, from coordinate 67,155 downwards.
GAAATTATCTCAGAGGGAAATCCCGGCAGCAGAGTGTCCCATGGTATATGCAATACATGTTCCTCCAAGCTGTTTTCCAGACGTCCTACGGACATCAGAAAATTTCTGAACAGGCTGGATGTTCCGGTCATCATCGTTGATCAGTCCGCCCGGGCTCAGTTCGCCAACACATCTGCTGAAGAAATACTGGGAAAAAAATGTGACGAAATTAAAGGGCAGCTCGGAGGAGATGTTTTTGAATGCATCCACGCCAGAAAGCCAGGGGGATGCGGCCGGACTGAACACTGTAAGGCCTGTATTATAAGAAAGTCAGTTGAACACACCTATGCAACAGGAGAAGCCCTCTTTGATGTTCCGGCTACCTTGAGGATAGCTCCTTCCGATGAGGAACATGATACATCCAGTGTTATTACAACTGTTCGAGCTGGTGAGACTGCTGAGGAGTCTATTGTTTACCTGACAATTTCTGATTTTACTGTCGAAAACTGAGGCGCAACTTCATTTCTGCCGGGGAAGTTTTTTATTTTCCAACCTTTTCCAAAGACCATTCGTATAATTAAGTATGACCTTAAGGGACGAGTACCTTAATCGTATTCATTCAGAGTTTATACCGCCTCTCAGAACCTTTATCGATCTGAATTTCTCTTCTATTCATCAGGACAGGGAAGACACGCTTCAGGATATTCTGGAGAAGCTGGTAGCCCGGATTTACAGTTATGACAATCGCTATGCCCTGAGTACCTGGGTGTATGCTGTGGCCCGGAATCACTGTCTGGATCTGCTGCGGAAGCAGAAGAGGCAGCCGTCTTTCTCTGGTCTGGATGAGGGGAATGTGCTGGTTTCTTCAGAAACCTCTCCGGAAGATATTCTGGCAGAAAATCAGGATCAGACACGGATGAGGCAGCTGATGGCCAGGCTCCCGCGGGAAGAAAGGCAGGTTCTGTTCCTGAAATACTATGAGGATATGACCTTCAAAGAGATTGCCCGGGTTATGAGCAGGCCCGTGGGTACGGTGAAGTACCTCAGTTTTAAAGCTAAATCATGGATTGAGGCTCAATGGGAGGATAATCAGTGAAAGATGTTATAGATAAAAAACTGCGGGAATTTTTCTGTGAAGAGGTTCGTTTGAGGAAGGAGCCCCAGGTGGAGATTCCGGCGCAGAGGTACTGGAAGGGTGGTGCCGCCTTTCTGGTTCGACTGGGTACTGCTGCCGCCTGCCTGGGGCTTTTGTGGGTCTCGTCATGGTATAGGCAGGACCACCCTCTGGATACACTGGTTCCCCGTCAGAAGGTTCAGATCCTCCTGGACGATGCTCTTCAGACAGCCGATCATGTGGTCAAAACAGCTCTGTTCAGGGAATCATAAAAAGAGCTGATACGAAAGACTCCCGGAAAGGATTTCCGGAAATGTTAATAAGAGTGAAGGAGTTACTATGAAATTACTGAATTATCTGACGGCGATGGTCATTGTTCTGGCCGCAATAATTGCCACAATTTTTGCAGCAGGAAATCTGATAAAAGCGTTTATCGATTTTCTCTCCCTACTGGTGATCCTGCTGTATGCCTTGCCCATGCTTATCGGAACCTTCGGCTGGAAAAATTTCTGGGGCAGTTTTGCTCTGGCCTTTTCGAAGGATGAAGGGTTGCCGGAGGAATATGCACGGGCTGCCGAGGTTGTGACTTCTGCAGGACGGCAAATTTATCTGGGAGCAGCTTTGGCCACATTCATCGGGTTTATCGGAATTTTCTCATTCTCAAGTCCTGATATTCTGAAGGAAACCTCCAACTTCAGTGTGGCTCTGTTGGGGATTTTTTACGGAATGATTATCAATCTTATTCTGATTGAACCCATTCGGGCGTATCTGAAATCTAAATCCTGATAGGCTCGAAATTCAGACCATCATACTCAGACACTGCCTGTCGCAGAGAATTGCCATGTGAGGGATGGACTGATAGAATCATACCAGGAGGGAACAATGAAATCCAAACACATACTGATTGTACTGCTTTGTCTGATGGGAATCATGATTCTGGCAGCAGTATTGTTCCCCCAGCAGCTTACAGAACTTCTAAACCGGCCGGTGCTCTATCCCCATGTCCTGTTTGCTCATATCCTTTCAGTGTCCCTGTTCTTTGCCAACGCTGTGGCCGGCATGCTCTGGGAGTCCAGAAGCCTGAAGTCGGGGAATAAGGATGTTATTCTTCATACCTATAGAACCGTTTCCTGGCTGGATGCCCGGTTTTCTTCTCCCCTTATCATATTGTCTGTGATGACCGGGATTATGCTGAGCATTATGTGGGGGGATCTCTGGCAGATCGGCTGGCTGTCTCTGGCTTTCCTGCTCTTTCTGTTCTCCGGTGCGGTCTGGGTTATCAGCGATATACCGACTCAGTACAAAGTCAAGAAGCTTATTGCCGGAGTTCATCCTGAGGACAGCGCATTACCCCGGGAACTGCTGGATCTTCTGAAACTCAGATTGTGGGTCTCCCTGGCTGGAGTTCTTCCTCTGCTTTTAGTCTTTATCCTGATGGTCTATAAACCGGAGATCACTCCCGTGGCTGAGTGGTTTAAGTGATCTTTAATATGGAAACATCTTCTTCTGATTTTCCGGCTTCTAATACTCCAGTCCCAGGCTGATATGGGGAGTGATCTCCAGAGCCATGTAGTCTTTCACCAGTCCCCTGGTTTTCTGATTGACCGGAGGATCGAATTCTACATGAACCCTGCTGTCCTGCCAGGAGAGAAAGTCCCAGGCCAGCCCTGAACCGGCAACAAAAAACAGCCTTCCTTTTGTATTCAGCTTCATCCCGATTTCAGCCCCCAGTCCGAAGGCCGTGTCAAACTGTTCAATCTCTGTTTTTACCGGATCATCCAGAAGGGGGGTGGACAGGAGGGTATAGGCATGGAGATAGCTCAGGTAGGTATGGAGTCCCAGGCCTCCGTAAAAGCTGAGGGCCTTGTTGCCGGGTGAGCGTAACCCTACGCCAATATTAATATTACCCATAACCTGAATGGAACCCTCCAGAGCTTCCACCTGTTTCACTTCTCCCTCCACAATGGAGAGAAAGGGTATTCTGAAGTCCATACTGCCCCAGCTTCCCACAAGCTTATCCGGTTTAAAGGCAAATCTCTGGGTTTTTAGACCCAGGGAGATGTTACCTCCCGGTAAGGTTTCATCAATTTCTGTCTCGGGAATATCCTCTCTGATATAACTGTACACTCCCCCATTGAGACCAGTAATCCACCAGACATCCTTATTCTCTCTTGCAGATAGAACGTATCCAGGAAGGATAATCAGCAGTAGCAGTATGACCTTTCTCATTAGATATTCTCCTGTTTTCAACTTTAAGCTCTCCTTCTGAATGAGAAAATGTTTTTTTCTTTATTCTGGAGTTTTTTATATCCGACTGTTATTCTAGTATAAATTGGTATTATTTAAAAACATGATTTATAAATAATAACATTAACGGAGGTTTTACATGCATAAAACAAAGTGGCTCTTATTATTGATGGCTGTTTCTCTATTTTTTATCTCCTGTGATGACGGTTCTGATGAACTGACCATGAATGAGGATTACGCAGGAACCTGGTATAGTGGTGTAATGAATTTTAATGACGGGTTCGGAGATCAGATTCTCATCTATTCCTTTACAGATACGACCCTTTCCATTTCAACCTATATTATTAACCTGGGTATGGAAGTTGAAGTTGAGATAGGTACTGTTAGAAAAATATCAGATTCACTTCTGGAATATCAGTCTACCCAGGAATATGACTCAGAGCAAATGGCTCTTGTTGATTCCAATGCTGACCCTGAAGAAGTGGAATATTCTGTCTCAGATGATAAATCAACATTGATCTACGATGGCATGCCCCTCAGCGATACAGATCCCCGGTAAACGTGATGACTGATTCCTGTATGCAGGATATAATCCTATTGTACAGGAGTCAGTTTCAAAAGGCGGGCTCCTTTCCGGTCTTCCAGAACCCATAGGGCACCATCGGGTCCTTCTTCCACCTCCCTTATTCTCTTTCCCATAGCAAATCGTTCCTCTTCACGGGCCTGTTCTCCCTCAATAACCACTCGGATTAGAGCTTCGGATCTCAGTCCTCCGATAAATGCATTCCCCTGCCATTCCGGGAAAAGACTTCCCCCGTATATGATCAGACCCGAGGGGGCTATGGTGGGAACCCAGTAGGCTTCTGGTGCGTGAAATTCGGGACGGGTATCGTGATCGGGAATCTTTTGACCGGAATACTGGTCTCCCCAGGACACAAGGGGCCAGCCGTAATTCTCTCCCGGCAGGGTCAGGTTAAACTCATCTCCGTGCCGGGGGCCCATTTCGTGGGTCCACAGTCTGCCTGTTTTATCAAAGGCTATACCCAGAAGGTTCCGGTGGCCTATTGACCAGAATGTACGAGCCAGGTCTCCCCTGTTCTGAAAGGGGTTGTCTTCCGGCACTGAGCCGTCATCGTTCAGACGGATGACCTTGCCCAGGTTTCCAGTCCAGTTCTGTGCCGGGCTCTGCAGCTGCCGGTCCCCTGATGTGATAAAGAGTTTACCCTCAGGGCTGAAAGCCAGCCGGTGGGAATAGTGGCCGGAACCGGAAACAGCCGGAGTCTGACGCCAGATGACTTCTCCCTCTTCCAGCTTGGCTTCATCGGCTTTGATTTTCAGCACAGCCCTGAGCACAGCAGCTCTCCTGTTATTTCCCCTCTCCTTTTCCGCATAGGAGAGATAGATGACGTTGTTTTCTGTAAAACCGGGATGAAGGATGACATCTCCCAGACCTCCCTGCCCGCCATAGGCTGCATCAGGGACACCCTGAACATTTATTCTTGATTCCGACATCAGATCAACAAGGAGAAGGATCCCGCTTTTTTCTGTCACAAGGAGTCGCCCGTCAGGCAGAAAGGTCATGGCCCAGGGTTCATCAAAATGACCGAAACTGACTGCCTGGAGCTTCGATCCGGAAGTTCCCCTGATCACAGTGTTTTCAGTCTCTCCAAAGGTAAACAGTACAGTTGAGAGAGCTAACAGTATTGTTAAGAAGACTTGTTTCATATTCTGTCCCCCGTTTGTGGAGGGAAATTCTAATAAATATGGTTATAGAATACAAATATTATATGGATTGAACTCCAGAAACCGATCTATTTTCCAGTTGAGCCGCTGAGCGAACCGGTGATCCATCAGATAAATTGACAAGCCCCGAACCCTGTCTTATTGTTAAATTATGTAAGGATTAACAACAGGGGGAGTATCAGATAGACGATCCATATCAACCTGTTCTTATCTAAAAAGGCTTGAAAAAATGAATGGACTATCAAAGGTTTATATCTCAACCATTTTCATTTTTCTAACAGCAACCTTGCCTTTATTCTCAGAGGATAATTCCCTGACAGTCGTCTTCTGCAATGACGGGTATACCAATCCCTACCATGTGGAGTGGCTGGCCGGGTTTGAAACCGCTCTTGCCGCCTATAATAACGCTTTCGGTGATGTACAGGGCTACTGGAGGGGAGCCTCCCGTGTGGAAGATCAGCTGGCACAGCTAGAAGAAGAGCTGGAAAAAGATGTGGATATTCTTTTTGTGAATGCCATCAGTTCTTCGGCAGTCCGGCCTCTGATGATCAGAGCCCGGGAGAAGGGTATTGTGTGGGTTTCTGTTCATAATTATGAGAAAGATGCGGATTATAATTTTCTCCTGGGTGACCTGGAGAACGGTTACAATCAGGGACTGGCTCTGGCTACCTATTTTAACGGAAGTGCCCGTATTGCGATTATGCTGGGAGCCCGGGGAATGTCCTCCGGTGAGAAACGTCTGCAGGGGATTCAGGATGCTTTGAGCAGGTACCCCGGCATCCAGGTTCTGGCACAGGAACCGGCAGATTGGGATACGGCCAAGGCTCTCCGTCTGGCAGAGAAATGGTATGACAGATTCCCTGATCTGGATGCCATATCGGCAGTGACGGATTCCTATCTGTATCCTGCTATGGAGGTTGCCCGGGATCTTGGACGGGATAATCTTCTCTTTTTCGGTTATGACGGAGACAAAGCTATTCTTGAAAGAATGAAAAACAACGGTCCTGTCAAGGCTGATGTTCTGCTGAGTGCCACTCGGGAGGGATGGAACTTTGTCTATCTGGCGTATCTGATTCACAAGGGTTTCCCTGTGGAAAAAGACTATAATTTTTATACTCCTCTGGTTCTGGGGGAGGACAGCTACAGAATCTGCCGGGAGAACGGGTTTCCTGAAGATATAAAGGTCTTTTCCGTTGAACAGGCCATGCAGCTTGCGGAAGAAGGGTATATAGAATATGGACCTGACGCTGTACGGGAGCTGCTGGAGAATCAATGAAGCAATCCATACGTCTGAAACTGTTTACTCTCAGCATCGTTCTGATTCTGTTTACCTCACTGGCACTCTCACTCTCATACTATTTTCTGACAAAGCAGGAAAAACAGCAGGCTTCCCGGGTTCGTCTGGAGATTGCCCATTCAATAATCCGTGATGATATTCTGACCAGAATTGAAAACAGAACTCTCAGAATAGAAGAGTTTTTCAGGCAGGTGTCTGCCATCCCCTGGGAACTCTCCTGGTATGCAAAAAAACAGGATAAACGGGAGTTCTTTGCGGATCCCACCTACTCATCCTATATAACGACCATTGGCGAAGAACTTGCCAGTTTCAGCCGTTACATTTCTGCCAGCAGACTGCTCTTGTATGCTGCAGACGGACGTCTGCTTGTTTCCTATAACAATGATGGACAGGAAGAAGAGATCGGAGCCTACATCGTTAATCAGGATTCTCAGAATTCCTATCTTTCAACAGCAGATTACAGCAGACTCCTTATTACCCGACAGAATATCCCCAAACAGGAAATGCCCCTGGGAATGTCCCCCTATCTGGGACGGATTATTCCTGATGAACTGCTTAGCGAGCATTTCCATGACGGTTATGTGCTGGCTCTCAGAATGTATGCCCCTGTAATTCATAAAGGGGAGAAAGTGGGGGTTCTGGTTGTGGAATCTGACTACACACAGGAAATGGCCGAACACTATGCCCGTCTCAGTAAAACAGACGTGGATATTTTCACAGGAAATTCCTGGAGTGTGGGAACACTGGGAGACCTGCATCCGGTAGATCGGGAGATAAAAGAGCAACTGATCTCCGGTCCGGATATTCTGGATGAAACGGCAAGGAATATCCATATTTCCCAAACCAGCATAGGATCTCAGTCTTACTACCGGGGGAGTACCGTATTAAAAGATTCCTATGGTAATGCGGCCGTCTTTATTTCGATTCATTTTTCCAGGCAGTCGGAAGAAGCTGAAATTGAAAGGATGCTGGCTGTGGTTCTGGGAATATCCTTCCTGACCATTTTCATCTCCTTCGCCTTTACGGTCCTTGTGTCCAGGAAAACTCTCAGGTTTATACAAACTCTTACTGATTCTACATCAGACATAGCCAACGGGCATCTTGATGTTCAGATTGATGTTCGGGGACAGGATGAACATGGCCGGCTGGCAAGTTCTATTGCCAAGATGCAGTCTTCCATAATTCAGCAGATCAATCTTCTAAAGGATGAGATAAAAGAGCGTGAAAGGACGGCTGAGGAATTACTGAAAAGCCGGGAGTATATATCGGCTACATTCAGATCAATTGAAGATGGAGTCATAACCTGTGATACGTCCGGGACAGTTCGCAGCCTGAACAGAGCGGCTGAACAGCTCACAGGCTGGGCAGCAGAAGAAGCGGTGGGCATGACTATCACCGGAGTTTTCCGGATCGTCAATTCCAAAAACGGAAATGAGAGGATCAATCCAATCTGGACGGTTCTGAAGGAAGGTTCTGTATCATCATTGCCTGAAGAGACTATTCTTGTCTCCAGACAGGGAAAAAAATATGAGATTGATGACAGCTACACTCCAATGCTGGATGGCTCAGGAAAAATCTTCGGCGCGGTTATCACATTTCGGGATGTAACGGAGGAACATGCCCTTCAGAAGAGTTTTATCCAGAGTCAGAAGATGGATGCTGTGGGGCAGCTGGCCGGCGGAGTGGCACATGATTTCAATAATATGCTGGGAGGCATAATTGGAGCTGCGGAGCTGCTGAAACTTAAAGGCGCTGATTCTCCCGAAAGTTCTCCGTTTCTGAAAATGATACTGGACTCTGCAGGACGGGCGGCAGATCTGGCAGCTAATCTGCTGGCTTTTTCCCGCCGCCAGGCGGCAGGGTCAACACCGGTGGATATTCATAAAATTATTAAGGATACAGTCGCTCTTCTTGGGAACACGATCGATAAACGGATAGAGATCGTCAAGAATCTGGATGCCCATGCCAGCCTGGTTATCGGTGATAATGCCCAGCTGCAAAGCGTCTTTCTGAACCTTGGAATTAATGCTTCCCACGCCATGCCCGATGGGGGCACTCTGACCTTCTCGACTCAAAAAATTACTGTGAATGACGAGTTTTGTGCAGGCAGTCCTTTTGATATATCCCCGGGTGAATTTATAGAGATTGAAGTCAGGGATACAGGTTCAGGCATTACAGAGGAGCATCTGGAGCGGATCTTTGAACCTTTTTTTACGACAAAGGGGCAGGGAAAGGGAACGGGTCTCGGACTGGCCGCCGCCTATGGAACGGTTCAGCAGCATAAAGGCCTGATCTCAGTGAGCAGCGAACTGGAAAAGGGGAGCTGCTTCCGGATACTGCTGCCTCTCGCCATAGGAATCCGTTCTGTTCATGAGAAGGAGATGACACCGGTTGCCGGTGCAGGAAAGATTCTTCTTGTGGATGATGAAGCCGTTATGAGGGCTACGGGAGGCGGTATTCTGGAGAGTCTGGGCTATGATGTTATTCTTGCTGAGAATGGACATCAGGCCATTTAGATATTCCGTGAAAAACAAGGTGAAATTGATCTGGTATTGATGGATATGATCATGCCGGATATGCACGGACGGGAATGCTTCTTCCGTATTAAAGACATCCGAAGTCAAATTCCGGTTATTCTTGCATCCGGTTTTCTCAAGGCGGAAGACCTTTCTGATTTAAAGGCAAAGGGATTGTCCGGTTTTATTCAAAAACCCTTCACCAGCGCCGAGTTAAGCCGGATTGTTTCGAAAGTCCTTTTAAAAGGAATGGAATAGAAACTGCAGTTCAGTCAGAACCAGTTGATGTATATTTGTTTACTAATAATATAAAATAACTTCATTCATACCTCCTCATAGGGTATACTGAATCCATGTATCTCCGGGATGACCAGAGCCAGAATATTCAGTCATTAATCTCTGTCCTGTTCAGCAGCACTCTTGATAACGCTCTGGTTCAGAAGCTGACCCCTCTGATTCTGCGAATTACCGATTGCCATTATTTTGCCATTGTCCTCTTTCCCGGCCCCCTTATTCCGGAACCCATATACATCACCAATAATCCATCTGATTTCAATAAACTGTATTATGAGATTCAGGATAAAGATTTTATTATGCATAATCTTATTGAAACGGTTCAGCCGTCTTTGTACAGTGTGGAGTACCGGAAGGATATTTCCTATAAACATGACTTTGTAAACGACCTGAATAAGCTCCGGCCTGTCTCGGACTGTTCCTACTATCCGGTTCTCATCCAGGATCGTCTGTCGGGATTTATCGGTATTGCCAGAGGCGGAAAGGGGGTTTCTGCGTTCAGCGATAATGAGCTCAAGGTAATCCGTTTTGTAAGTTCTATACTGGGAGATGCCATCAAACAGAGTCTCAGACTGCCTGATCCTGATTTAAAGACCGCCTATGCCTCCAGAAACGGAGAGATTCAGAATGCCGGTGAGGAAATCAGAGAGGTTCTGATCCGCCTGTTCGGAGACAAATGGAAACAGCCTCTCTGGTCAGAAACCATGTATTCCCGGGATTTTACTGTTTCCTGGGACAGACTGATATCTCCCCTGTCGACACCTGCTGATGCGGATTTTTCTTTTTCACTGGATGACAGAAAACTGTTGCTGGAGTTCAGTTACCACGGCAGCCCCTTTCAAAGAGAAGGAGCGGACTTCCCTTTTGTTAAAATTTCCTTGAGAGATAATACCCTTGTTTCTGAACCCATACGGCTGGATGCATTCGCTTTTACCAGCAGGGAAAAAGATGTGATTGACTGTATCTACAGAGGCTGTACCACTGATGATATCTGCAGAGAACTGAAGGTTGCCAGGTCAACGGTGAAAAAGCATATCTGGAATATATACAATAAGGCCGGTGTGGATAACAGAACCAGTCTTATTTTCACTCTCTCTCACTAATAAACAGAATAGGCCCGCTGATAACTCAGTCGGGCCTGTCGGATAACCTAAGATTCTCCGGCATGAGACTCCTATACTATGATAAAAGCATAATACCAGCCCGGCAGTTTTGATTTACCGTAGGTTCCAACGCTGTCCCTGATATCAACTAATGAATCCGGCTCCGGTGCCTGGCGGGGAGCCCTTATGTATCAGAAAATGGAATCAAAGAACTCAAGCATACTGTCCCAGGCCATTTCAGCTTCCTTTTCATAATAAGAGGAACCGGCAGGATTGGTGAAATTGTGAGCTTCAACGTTTTCATAGATGATATAGTTGTAATCAGCACCGCTGGCATTCATTTCATTTCTAAAAGCCGTCTGTCTTTCGGGGGGGGCAACAGGATCTTTATCCCCCTGAATGGCCAGAATCCTGGTTTTTATGTCACCCTTTTCTGCTGTCAGTCCAGTATTCAGTGAGGAGTGAAATCCGACAACTCCCTTGATCTCTGTTCCCAGTCTGGCCATGTTCAGAACGACACCGCCTCCGAAACAGTATCCGATGGCTGCCGTATTTCTGCTGTCAGTGTATTTGTTCTTATTCAGAATTGCCAGGGCTGCATTAAAACGTTTTTCAATCAGGGTGAAATCAGAACCTACCGAACGGGATTTGGCTCCTGCCTCAGAACGGGGAATCTCCTTACCGTCTCCATACATATCAAGAGCAAAGGCTACATAACCTTCTTTCGCCAGATCAACAGCTCTCTTTTTTGCATAATCATTTATTCCCTGCCACTCATGAACAACCAGTACTCCCGGTCTTTTTGCCATCGTTGACTGGTCATAGGCCAGTAAACCCACCAGTTTCTGCCCGTCTACTGTATATGTTATCTCTTCAGTATGTATTGAGTCATCTGCGAATAACGGCAGTGACATTAAAAACAAAACAATGCTTATTAACCAAATACGTTTCATAAAAAAACTCCTTGTTTTATTTGTTAGGCATAGCTAAATATTGTATTTGATTAAATAGTAATAAATGGCCGTGGAGATTGCAAATAAATTATATATATTTATTTTAATATAGTTTTAGAGAAACAGTCCGGACTCCTTTTATGTTTTTCCATGCTGATAAGGACTGGATTTTCTGAACTCAGACGGAGATATATTGTATTTTTTTTTGAACATTCTCCAGAAATACTGCTCCGATGAAAAACCGCATTCTCTGGCAATGGTTTCCACTTTCCCTGTCTGGTTCAGAAGAAGTGCAGAGGCCTTGTTTAGCCTGATACTTAAGAGATCCTGTCGGGGAGTGACGGCAAAAAACCGTTTGTATAGTACGGCAAAGCGGTTCGCACTCAGTGAAAGCCGGTCAGCTATTAAAGAAATCGGCCAGTCTTTTTCTGGACTTCTTCCCATTTCCAGTCTTATCTCCTGAAAGCGGGGAAGAAGCTCTTTTTCCCGTACACTCAGACTTCTTTCTCTCTGGTTTTTCATGCCTCTGGCGAGTTCAATCAAAAGTGTCTTCACATGCAGATCTATTTTCTCATTCTCATAGGGATCCTGAAGAATATGTTCTCTCTGTATCTCATGTACAATCCCCAGAACACGGGACTCCTGAAAACAAGTAAAAGGAATGTTTACTGGAATCTGGTATTTTTTTAAATATTTATCAATTGAATCTCCATCGAAGTGAAACCAGTCATTTTTAAAACAACAGTTTATACCCTGGTGCCACTGTGGATATTCTGGACTGTTTATCAGAAAGTCTCCTGCTTTCCGTTCCATGAGGCCCTGGGGAGTCATGACCCTGAAGGCTGTTGTGAAATGCATAAACACCCAGTGTCCGAACCCCCCATCATTTTTATAAATATCTGAGGCCTTTCTTTCAGGATAGCTCATTGATGATCCAATGGATAATAGCTTTATCATATATAAAAGAGTAAAAGGATTGTGCAAGTTGTCAACAGCTTTTTCCATGTTCTTAAGAGACCTGATCCTGTAAGATAAGTCTATGAAAAACAAAAAACTCAGATTTAGACAGGTCCATCTGGACTTTCATACATCCCCGGTTATTGAAGGGATTGGTACAGCTTTTGATAAAAAACAGTTTCAGAATGCCCTCCTGGAAGGTCATGTGAACTCCATAACATGCTTTTCTTCCTGTCATCATGGATGGTCCTACCATCCAACGGTAAAAGGAACGATACATCCCCATTTAAATTTTGATCTGTTGAGAGCTCAAATGGATGCTGCACATGAGATAGACGTGAAGGTTCCGGTTTATCTCACCGCCGGAGTAGATAATATGATTGCAGAAAAGCATCCCGAGTGGCGGGAAATAAATCATAAAGGTCAATATTCCGGATGGGTAAGCTCAACACTGGAACCAGGATTTAAAACTCTTTGTTTTCATTCTCCCTACCTGGATTATCTCTGTGGGAAAATTGAAGAGGTCGTTCGACAGTATCCCGATGCAGATGGTATATTCCTTGATATTATAAGTCAGGAAGACTGTTGCTGTGAGTTCTGTATGGAGGAGATGAAGCAGAATAATCTGAATCCTCTGTCAAAAGAGGATAGACTTAAAAACGCACGTTCCGGGCTCGAGAAGTACTATAAAAGAACCTGTGAGGCTGTAAAAAGCCTTAATCCCGATATGCCGGTTTTTCATAACAGCGGGAATATCCCTATGGGCAGACGGAGTGTATTTCAATGGTTCAGCCATCAGGAACTGGAATCTCTTCCTACAGGGGGCTGGGGGTATGATCATTTTCCGCTCACTGCCAGATATGCATCCACTACTGGTCAGGATTTCTTAGGCATGACTGGCAAGTTTCATACTACATGGGGTGAATTCGGCGGTTTTAAAACAGCAGATGCTCTTCGGTATGAGTGCGCTGCTATGATAGCCCTGGGAGCTAAGTGCAGCATTGGTGATCAGTTGCATCCCCAGGGACTTATGGATTCTTCAACATACAGAATAATTGGTGAGGCCTATAAAGAGGTTGAAGAAAAGGAGCCCTGGTGTGTAGATGCAGTGGGTTGTGCTGATATAGGTATGCTGAGCTGTGTTGCTAACAAAGAACGTTTGACGGATCTTTGGGACCCCTCGAATAGAGATCATTCCGCTGATGTTGGAGCGTCCCGTTTTCTCCTGGAAGGACACTATCTGTTTGATGTGATTGATGATGAATGTGATTTCAGCAGGTATAAGGTTTTGGTTCTCCCTGATGAAATAAAAGTGGATTCTTATTTGAAACAAAAAATAAATACCTATCTATCTAGTGGAGGGAAGCTGTTTCTCAGCGGAGAGAGTGGTCTTGATGAAGAAGGATCTCCTCTTTTTGATCTCGGCGCTGATGTTGGAGATGAAAGTCCATACAGTCCAGATTATATTCTGCCAGAGATAAAGTACCAGCCGGATAATATAGATTCACCAATGGTCATGTATGCGAAAAGCAGAAGACTTGTGGTAAAGGAGGGAATCTCTCTTGGAAGTGTTCTGGATCCCTATTTTAATAGAGCCTATGATCATTTCTGCAGTCATCAGCATGCCCCCTTTGATCCGGATAAAACCGAGTTCTCCTGTGGTGTCCGGAAGGGAAATATCCTCTATCTTCCTCATCGAATTTTTACTCTGTACCGCTCCTATGGAGCTGTTATGCACAGACAGTTTTTGGAAAGAGCATTCCATGATCTAATGAAAAATGACTTTAGTGTTACTACAAACCTTCCTTCTACAGCACGATTAGTTGTAAACCGGCAGGAGAGGGAATCCAGGACAGTCATTCATTTTCTTTATGGAAATACAGTCACCCGGGGTGGTGGTATGGCACTGGTTGGCGGTGTCGGTGGAGAGGGTGTACCTCCTCGTTCTGTTGAGATTATTGAAAACCTTCTCCCCTTGAGTAATGTGGAACTGTCAATAAAGATGGATAAGCCATCACAGGTTTATCTGGAACCTCAACATCTGGAGCCGGAGTTCTACGAATGGAAAGACGGTGTTTTAACGGTCAAAGTCGATACATTTACCTGTCATCAGATGGTGGTTGCAGAAGACTGATTCTCTGTTCTGTATTGAGTCGGATTCATTCCCACTTTTCTGTGGAAGATCCGGCTGAAATACAGAGGATCCTCGTATCCAGTTTCATTGGCGATTTCTTTAATCTGAAGATCCGGTCTTGTGGAAAGAAGCTTTTTTGCTACTTCCATTCGTATCTCAATCAGGTACTTGGAAGGTGATACTCCGAATTCACTCAGAAACAGATGATTGAGGGTTTTGGCAGAAACACCGGTCATATCAGCAAGGCTGGTGGTATCAATGTTCTGAGCGTAATTGCTGTCCATATACTCTTTTACTTTCTGAATAGAATAGGAGCGGCAAACTTCTTCAGGAACTGCTGCTGACAGGGCATCTGTTAGACCAGCTGCTATGTCCTGAAGATCAAAGTTCATTCGGACAAGATCCATATTCAGTTTTTCCAGAATCCTTCTGATATGGGAGTCGGATATATTTTTTTTGAAAGCATAATTTTTTATCAGTATCCGGTCCATTAATGAAATGGCCTCTTTCAACTGGATTATTGAGGGCTTTCGAGATTGATATTCCTCAAGAATCTGTACTAACAGCGGTTGAAAGTCTTTCTTCAAATCTCCTGCAAGAGCAATCTTCAGTTCCCACTCATATTGGATAAAAGGTGTTGTTTCTTCATAAAAGGGAAAATCCTGACTAATATAAGAAATTCCGCTGCCTCCCCATGTTGCAGCTTCCCATATCCTTTCGTTCATCTCTCTACATAAGGTATCCCAGGAAAGTATATGAGGATTGAGGTCGGAAAGAATAATCTGTCCTTTCTGGATTCCTGAGTCTTTGAAACAGCGGACATTATTTGTATTCCCTTCTGTAAAGAGGAAGAGTCTGCATCCGTCAGGTCGGGTTTCCAGTTCCAGAATTTCTCCGGGACAGTTCCTGCCGCTCTGATACCATAACTTTTCCAGGTTCTCTCCTTCCGGTTGGGAAATATAAAGTGCCAGCCTGTATGATCCCAGAGCTCTGAGTGATTTTTCTATATCCGGAGAGAAGGATTTTTCTTTGCCGGGAACAGAAAAAAGAGACCGTCGAAGCATATTGGTTCTGGAGGCTGTTAATAACTGTTCTGCCTTTTGTAAAACCCCTTTTAATTCATTTTCTTCAATTGGTTTTAACAGGTAATCCAGAATCCCCAGCTGAAGTCCCTTCCGGGCATATTCAAAATCCTGATAAGCACTGATCAGGATCACAGGTATTTCTTTATTCAAAACCTTCAGTTCTTCAGTCATGATCAGCCCGTTTTTCATGGGCATTTTTATATCACTGATGATCAGGTCAGGGTTCTGTTTTATATAAAGCTCCAGAGCCGACTGTCCATCAAACGCCGTACCACAGATTGTAAAAGGCATTTCTGAGGATGTTATGATTTTTGTGAGATGCTCGATATGGTGTGGTTCGTCATCAATCAGTAAAATCCGGAACATGGGGACCTCCTATACTGATGCGGTTCTTTCCCGGTTTACTGTCCAGTTCAAAGATCATGTCTGTCCCGTACAAAAGACGCAGTCTGGTTATTGTGTTGATCAGTCCCAGCCCGCCGGGCGACCTGTGCATCGCTCTATCCTTAACCGCCTCAAGATCTTCACTGAGCAATGCCAGAATTATTTCTTTTTTATCCTGTTCTATTCCTGATCCGTTATCTGTAAAGGATGCCTTCCAGTAACCGGGGTTAGAGAAATCAACTATTACAAAAATTTTCCAGGGAGGTGAACTGTTTTCAAAACCATGACTGAACGCATTTTCAGCCAGAGGCTGGAATATCAACTTCGGAACAGAATTTTTCCTTGTTACCCCTTCCCTGATTTCAATATTAAAACTGAAGAGTGGTGAATATCGGGATTCCATGAGTGACAGATAATCCTGAAGATGATTGATTTCGTCCTGCAGAGGAACAGGTTTATTATCAACACGGGTCAGGTAACGGAGAGAACGGGTCAGCCTCTGGCATATTTCTTCAATCTTTTCTGTTTCATCTTCAGATGCCAGAGAGTTGATATGGGAAAGCATGTTGAACAGCAGGTGGGGATTCATTTGGTTCTGTAACGCTGCCATATGCGCCTGGTTTTCACGATCCTGACTTTCAAGTTTCTCTGCCATTGAGTCTTTCAGGCGCTGAAACATTACTTGAAACCCCTCATCAAGCTGCTTGATAATTTGATGGGAATCTTTCCTGCTAATGGATATTTTCAGGTTTTCAAAATCCACTTTGTATATGGATTCATGAAGTGCCTTCAGGGGTGCTGTCAGTATGGATGTCAGCAATAGAATTGTTATAAAACCGCTTATAAGCAGTGCCGCCGCCACAACAAGGGTCACAAGCTGCATATCTCTGACAGGAGACATGTAGTATCTCATATCCTGAATCAGTTTCAGTTCCCAGCCGCTATAATCTGAATATTCTGAGAGAATAAAAAACTGCCGGTCATTCGAATCTCCGGTTTTCTCTCCGAAAATAAGTTTGCCTTCTCTGTCAATCAGGGTAAAGGTCGCTCCCGGAAGATCTGTTTTCAGATGATTTGTGATGACACTCAGTTTTTCCTGAATATGAATATAGGCAAAGTGATTTTGAAGATCCCTGAATTCTCTGAATACAGAAATAATGTCTTCCTTGTCTTTGTCATACCAGATATCCCGATCAGGAGCTGATAAATATTTCCCTCCCTCATGGTAATCCATAATATCTGCCAGATGCCCCATTGTTCCTGACTGAAACTGCTTCTTAACATATTCCGGGGAAATCGGCTGCCATCCGAAATCAATATAGTCTCCCTGTCTGTTAAAAAGAGTCAGTCTCAAGGGAATATCATCTGATCCTATCATCTGGTGAAGAACAGTCCTAGCGGTTCTGGCATCCGCGTAGTTCCTGATGAAGTAACTGTCCCCCTCTTCTTCAGCCGCTTTTTTCATAATATCTATCAACTTCTGCTGATAAAAAACTTTGAGTGCTATACCATCAATCCTTCTAAGTTCATTTTCTATTCTTTCTGATGTCTGACCGAGAATATGGGAATAATTTATCTGCAGCAGCCGGGTTAATGACTTTTTAAGATAGTATGTTGAAGTCATTGTGTTAATGGTTAGAAAGACAATCAGAACAAGGGAGAACGTGATCTGTATTTTAGTGGGGAGAGAAAGGCTTCTGCTCATAATCTACTGTAACACAGCTCATTTGGCCTCTCAATGTGAGGGTGAAAATGTCTATGTGATTTTAAAAAAATGTGCATATACTTCTCAGTTATCCTGATCAGATAATATATCAGATTTTTTAAAGGAGTTTTATATGAAAAGAGTTCTGTTAATATCTTTTGCCTTTTTCTGCCTTGCAGGCGGTCTTTGGGCCAGTGGTTCACAGGAAGCGGGAGGAGAAGAAGGTCACAGCATCAAATTCATGACCTCTGCCGCCAAGTTTCAGGAAGTTTTCAGAGATATTTTTGCTCAGATGGAAAGTGATGATCAGATGAAAGTGGATATTCAGGTTATTCCCGATGATCAGTATCAGAATCTTCTCCAGATTAAACTGACAAGCAAAGAGGTTCCCGACGTATTTATGCATAATGCACCGGAACATTATCAGTCACTGAAAGTTGATTCCACCTGTGAAGATCTTTCCGGTGAAAGCTGGATTCCCAGTATGGTAAATCCTGATATAGTGACTGACAAGAATGGTAAAGTCTGGGCAATGCCTCTTGAATCAGGTTCCTTTTTCGGTGCCATGTACTACAATGCAGATCTTCTCGCAGAAATGGGTATCACTAATCCTGAACCTAAAACATTCGATGAGTACAAAGACCTGCTTGCTGAAATCAAAGCCAAGTCTCCCGATACAATTCCTCTTTTTATGAATCACAGGGATAACTGGACAACCCAGATTTTTATGACCTGCGGTTATTCCATCGCTCTGGGAGACAGAGGCCCCGATGTTTATAGCAGCATCATGGCCAATAAACTCAAGTTTTCCGATGTCCCTGAGTTTACTGAAGTACTTGATGATTACTACTCACTCATAGCCGAAGGTTATGTGAATGAAGATCACCTTTCTGCTGGCTATGATGAAGGCCTTGCCGCCGTTGCTTCAGGTAAAGCGGCCATGATCTATAACGGAGAATGGACTGTTTCCAGCCTAGAAGCTGAAGGGGCAAAGATCGGTTGTTTTCCCGTTCCCTGGGGAGAAAACAATTCTCTGAGTACAGGTGCCTATGTGCAGGGATTTTTTGTTCCCAAAGAAGCTGCCAGTAAAGAAGGGGCTCTGATGTTTCTTGAGAAATTTTCATCACCCAAATATATGGATCAGTATTTTGCAGCCAAGCCCGGATTTCCTGGAATCAAAGGTATTAACGGCGGTCCGATTAATCCCTCACTCACAGCTATGACTGATAAATATATGAGTGCAGGAAATACTGTATATCAGATGAACGATTATATGGCTCCCCTGGCCGTTCTCTGGGGTGAGTTATGGGGTTCTTATGTTGAGCATGCCTCCGGTTCCATGAGCACGGAAGAGGTCCTTGCCTACTGGGATGCAACTGTTGCCGATCATATGCAAGCCTCCGGTCAGGCCGGCTGGTAATCATTAATATTTTCAGGAAGCGGTGTTCTGTAGATCTCCGCTTCCTGTAAGGACCCCAAATGAATAATTTATATAAATTTTATCCAGCAAGTTTTCTGGTTCCTGCTGTATTTGTATTCGGCTTATTTTTTGTATTACCCACTATTATGGGTTTTGGACTGGCATTCACCCAGTACAGCGTCTATCAGCAGGTTCTGACTTATAACGGTCTTGATAACTTCAAGTATCTGTTCCAGCATCCCCAGTTTATGTCCGCTTTTTGGAATACTATTGAATTTGCTGTTTTTTCAACAATTCTGAAAACAGTGATAGGACTGGTGCTTGCCTTACTGCTCGTACAGCCTCTGCGTTCCGGCTCCCTGTTGAAAACACTTTTTTATATGCCCTGTATACTCAGCCCGATTATCGTGGCAATCATGTTTCAGACCGTATTCAGAATGGATGGTCTTCTGAACAATTTTCTTGAACTCATGCATCTTGATTTTCTGCGTCAGGACTGGATGGGTAATGGTAAAACTGTAATGAGTACAATTGTCACAATGGATGTCTGGCGCTGGAGCGGATTTAATATGGCTATATTTATTGCCGGTCTTCAGTCCATTCCAGATTCTTTTTATGAAGCTTCTTCCATTGACGGGGCATCCTACTGGCAGAAAATGATTCATATCAGACTGCCTCTTCTTATGCCGGCTTTGACTATTAATATGACATCCAACTGTATCGGAGGTCTCAATGTCTTTGAACAGGTCCTTGGACTGACCGGCGGGGGACCCGGCTATTCATCCCAGGTCATCGGAACCATGGTCTATCAATCTTTCAGCCAGGGATATTATGGAAAAGCTTCAGCTATGGGAATGATCCAGATTGTTATAACACTGGCATTGGGAGTCTTAATGTACAGATTCCTCAGTAACAAAGAGGTGTCCTACTGATGAACCTTAGTAATAATAAAAGAATAAACAATACAGTTCGGACAGTCATTTTGTGGTGTATGGCTTTTCTAATAATTGCACCCCTGCTGCTTGTTGTTCTCGGTTCCTTTAAAACAAGGGGTGATGCAGCTCACTTTACTCTGACTCTCCCGGCTCCCTGGGATTTTTCATCCTACGAAACGGTTGTAAGCAGAAGTCCTATTTTTCGGTCATTTTTCAACAGCCTTTTTCTGACGTCGATATCAACATTTCTGGTTCTGATGATATCTGCCCCGGCAGCATTTGTGATCGCCAGACGTAACAACAGGGCTATGAAAGGGCTCTTCTCTGTGTTTATGCTGGGAATTATTGCTCCCATATCCATTATTCCCACAGTGGTTGTTATCAGAGCTCTGGGGTTATATGGAAGTTATTGGGGAGGTATTGCATTGTACACTGCACGTTTTATTCCCTGGAGTCTGTTCCTGATGACGGGATTTGTCAAAACAATTCCCCGGGAGCTTGATGAAGCTGCCATTCTGGACGGATGCAGTCCCTATAAAATGTTCTTGATGATAATCACACCTCTGCTCAGGTCCATTATGCTGACCTGTATGGTATTTATTGCCATGAATGTCTGGAATGATTTTCAGATCCCAATCTACTTTTTCAGCTCTTCTGAGAAGTGGACAATGCCTCTACTTGTATACAACTTCTTCGGTCAGTATATGAGAATCTGGAATAATGTGTTTGCCAGTTTGATTCTTACAGCTTTGCCAATTACCATTCTGTATATGTTTGTGCAACAATACATCATAGCAGGTATGACCCAGGGATCTGTAAAGGGATGACCTATTTTTCCGGTAGCCTGTAAAGGGTTGCCGGATACTTCCAATTCCTGTTGAAATCATTTAATTCCCTGTCTCAAATACTTTTCAACCCCCTCTATTTCTTTGTATAGTCAGATTCTAACTGTAGTTCTGCAGACGAAATAAATATAAGGATTTTATATGAATACATATCTCACTCCACCCGCCATTGCAGAAGAAATGGTAAAGCTGGGGGTTAAAAAAGCTGGTCACAGCTTTGGAAATCTACTGATCCTGAGCATTATGGCAGGCGGTTTTATCGGCTTTGCCGCCAACTTTGCCACGATCGTTGCCACAGGGTGGCAGGTTCAGGGAGAGCCTGCTTTTTATGGTCTCTCCAAGTTTCTACTGGGAGCCTCTTTCAGTGTCGGTCTGATGCTGGTTCTTTTACTGGGGGCAGAATTATTCACAGGAAACTGCCTGATGCCGGCGGCCCTGTTCAGGGGACAAATCAGCCTGTCTGTAATGCTGAAAAACTGGGCCATTGTCTGGCTGGGGAATCTGATTGGATCTCTTGTTCTGGCATGGATGATTGCCGGTCTCAGCGGCCTGCTGGAGGGATCGGCCGGCTATACAGCTGTTAAGATTGCCGCATCCAAGGCATCTCTGACAGGCGTTCAGATTTTTATAAGAGGTATTCTGGCAAACTGGATTGTCTGTCTGGCCATTCTGATGATGATGGCGGCAACAGATGTTACCGGTAAAATCTGGGCGGCTTTCTTTCCCATCACCGGCTTTGCCGCGTCATCCTTTGAGCACAGCATTGCCAACATGTATTTTATTCCTGCCGGTATTCTGTCACGTTCTTCTCATCCTGCAGCCGATCCTGAGGGGGCTCTGACCATTTTCAATTTCCTGAGAAACCTTCTTTTTTCTACCGCAGGAAACATCGTCGGGGGAGCGGTTCTTGTGGCCTCAGTATTTTATTTTGTACATCTGAGAAACAGTTCTACCGAGGGTATAGCCTGAAAATAATCAAAAAAAATCCCTGCATTCAGCCGGTATCCTAAGGATCGTCGGGCTGCTGGGCAGGGATTGGTCTGTTTATACCAGTGCCGCCAGGGCAGAGGCATAATCAGGTTCATCTGCAATTTCTGGAACCTGCTGCGTATAGCTGACTTTTCCTTCCGGATTGACGACCACAACGGCTCGTGACAGGAGTCCTACCAGAGGTCCGTCTGCAAAATCAACTCCATAGTCTTTGCCGAAGGCTGCATCTCTGAAAACAGATGCCGTAAACACATCTTCCAGTCCTTCTGTGGTACAGAAGCGACCTGCAGCAAAGGGCAGGTCTGCGGATATACAGATCACCACGGTATTTTCTTTGGATGAGGCTTCCTTGTTGAAGCGTCTAACTGAAGCGGCACAGGTTGAAGTGTCCAGGCTGGGAAAAATGTTTAGAACAACATTTTTTCCTTTGTAGTCGGATAGTTTAATATCTGAAAGATCTGATTGCACAAGACTGAAGTCCGGAGCCGCGCTGCCTACTGCCGGGAGTTCTCCCACAGTACTGATCGGATTACCCTGTAATGTTATATTTGCCATTTCTATCTCCTTGAAATCATAGATTAGATATTACAAATATAGTAAGGATAATAGAAGAATGAAAATTTAATTTAAAAAAAACGAATATTTTCTGACTGTTCTGATTAGAGTCATACAGCTTAATGGAATCAGATGTTTGATCTGACTGACCATTTGATAATCAGATTTGTTCTACTATGATTCTGTCCAGATACTGTTCCGGCGGTTCTGCCGGATTCAGTCCCGGTCCGAACATGGTCAGCTTTGAAGCCGCCCAGGAAGATGCGGATTTCAGCACACCTTCTTCGTCGAGTCCTTCTGCCAGACCGGCAATCAGTCCTGCCAGATAGGTGTCTCCTGCCCCTACGGTACTTTTAACATTTATTTCCGGTGCAGAGACCCGGTAGCTTCCCTTTCCTGTATACAGCCGGCTGCCTTCTTCACCCATGGAAAGGGCAATCCATCCGACCTTTTTAAGGATCTGCTCTGTCAGTTCTTCAACAGCCTTATCCTTGTCTTCCGCCTTTCGGAGCTCTTCATAGATTTCCGAAAGCTCATCAATATTCGGTTTGATCAAATCGGCGGCTCCCGAATTGATCACTTCCTTCAGGGCTTCTCCACTGGTGTCTACTGCCGTAAAGGCGCCAGCTGCTTTGGCAATGGACGCTATCTGAGCATAAATCGCCGCGGGAACTCCAGCCGGGATACTGCCGGACATAACGACAAAATCATAGTCTTTGACAATCGTGCTGAACCGCTGCAGGAAGTCTTCAACATCCCCGGATTCCAGGTTGAATCCGGTAAAATTGATATCTGTTGTAACACTATTCTCAGGGTCTACAACTTTGATTCCTTCACGGGTCGGTCCCTCAACATGAAGAAATCTGTCTTCCATGGAATTGGCTGAGAAATGTTTAATAAAAAGTTCCTCATTGCTTTTTCCCAGAAATCCTGTCAGACACACCGGAAAGCCCCCTTGAGAAAGGGCTGTTCCCACATTAATCCCTTTACCACCGGGATCTCTCCTGCTGGCACTTGCTCTGTTCACTGTATCTACAGCAAAATTAACTACTTCGATTGTGTAGTCTATTGCCGGGTTCAGGGTCACTGTCAGAATTTTTTTCTTCATCATGAGGATCACATTACGCCCTGAATTCCCATCTGTCAATTGCCGATTATTCCTGTTTCCGGAGGATTGGGGCCGGTAGCTCCGGTCTGCTGTCCCACTAGTCATCTTTGCAGGAACGAAATGAGCTGAAACACCCTTCAGAGGCTGTTTCAGCCCCATTTCGAACATTTATCTGTAATTGTTGCCAAATGGATCGGTCTGAAATGTTGCCGGAAATGAATTCCTCTGACCCTCTGTTACCTCTTTCTTCGTCCCGAATAAAACTCGCTTTTAACATACTGTGCCACATGTTTCCACTTTTCCCTTTCCACCCGGGCTGCACTGCTTTCCTGTCTGGCCTGCAGGTATTTCAGTTCTTTCTGCAGTTCCAGATAGTTTTCATAGCGTCTGTGTTCCAGTTCTCCTGCAGCCAGTGCGTTCTGTACCGCACAGCCCGGTTCTCCCTGATGACTGCAGTCTCTGAAGCGGCAGCCTTCTGCAATCTCTGTGATATCCTGAAAGGTTTCGGCCAGAGAATCTCCATCTGCCCAGAGCTGCACTTCCTTCAATCCCGGAGTGTCTATAAGAATGACTCCGGACTCCAGACGGAACATTTCCTTGTGGGTCGTTGTATGTCTGCCTCTGAGGTCGCCTTCCCTCTGAGATGTGGTCTTCTGCAGAGCTTCTCCGGCCAGGGCATTGATGATTGTGGACTTTCCGACTCCTGATGGTCCGGTCAGCCCGATGGTCATGCCCGGCTTGAGATGATCCGTAAGCTCTGTCAGCCCCTCTCCGCTTACGGCACTGACAAGATGGATCTCCACTCCCGGAGCAGCATTTTCCGCTTTTAAAACAGCTGATTCCTTCTCCTCCACGGAGCAGAGATCGGCTTTGTTCAGAACCACAACAGGTGTGGCACCGCTCTCCCAGGCCAGAGTCATATACCGTTCCAGCCCGCCGGAGGTGAAGTTTCTCCCGCCATTGATTCCGAAGACCAGGTAGATGATGTCTATATTGGCCGCCAGAATCTGCTCATCCGTCCGGTCTCCGGCGGCTTTCCGTGAGAAACTGCTCCAACGGGGCAGGAGTCCTTCAATGACGATCCTGTCTTCTGACGCTCTTCTGAAGAGAACCCAGTCTCCAATGGCCGGATAGTCTGCCGGGCCGGCCGCCTTATACTGAAAGGCTCCCGAAACCTCACCTCTGAGAGTCTCTTCCGAACCGGAGGAATCTTCTGCAGCCACCGTATACAGGTGTCTTACTTCTCTGGTAATCCGTCCGGCTTCAAGGCCTTCTGTGCGGCGGCTTTCATATTCTTTTTCGAGGCTGCTGTTCCAGCCCCATGATGCTTTACTCATACGATTTTCTCCAATGTATTCTTAACGGGGAAGGGCAGCATGGTTATGGGTTGTGCTGCCAGTCTGAACAGGATCATCTCATTATCGTCCCCTGCAATCCTGTTTGTTCTGATAAATCCACAGCTTCTGCAGCGGTGAATAAGAGCCCACTCTTTTGATGCCTTGACCCAAACGGAGATTGGTTCCATCAGGCCTCTGCATCCGCAGCGGCGGTCCCCTTTTCTTAGATCCACATGGAGACTCCACAGGCAGTGGGGGCAGTGGTTGCGATGACTCCCGCCTGTCTCAGGGGGAGGAACAGTCATACCGCAGAAACGGCAGATAAATGTGTCTTTGTAATTGTTGTCTTGTTGATTGTATCTGGACATACCTTTTCCTTCAGGTTGTAAACCCTGGTGTGCGGGGTATGGGATGTCCTGTTCTGTTAGAAATTAATAGAATTTTTCAGATAGGGAAAATCAGGCCGGGCTGAATCTCAGAAATAAATCTAAAAAATCAGCGGGCACAAGTTCCCTGAACAGGAACATCTTTGATAACAATAGCTGACATATACGCCTCCTCAGGTCACTTTAAGATGAGATCAATATAATCCCGGGTTCGGTTTCTGTCAACATCGTAATATTCCAAATAAGATTATTTGCATCATCCCAGGAAATAGGCGACATTAAAAGAAATAAATATCAGGATAAGAATATGAATGCACTTTTTACCCCGTTTCGAGTCAAAAACATGGAGCTGCGAAACAGAATTGTTATGCCCCCCATGTGTATGTACAGTGCCGGGTCTGACGGCAAGGCTACAGATTGGCACAGTTTCCATTACCGTACCAGAGCCCAGGGAGGAACGGGACTGATTATTCAGGAAGCAACAGCCGTGGAAGCACGGGGGAGAATCTCCGACAGGGATCTCGGCATCTGGAGTGATGATCAGATTCCTGGACTTCAGAGTATTGTGGACGGGATAAAGGAAGAGGGGGCTGTGCCGGCGATACAGCTGGCACATGCAGGAAGAAAATGCACTGTCTCCTCAGAAGATGTGATCGCTCCCTCTCCAGTCTGTTTTGATTCAGAGGACCCTCTGTATTTGACGCCAAGGGAGATGTCTGCTGAAGATATAGACGCTGTTATTGCCTCTTTTAAGAATGCCGCTGTCCGGGCCGCCCAGGCCGGATATGAGGCGCTGGAAATTCACGGAGCCCACGGCTATCTGATCAGCGAGTTCCTCTCTCCTCTGACCAATTTCCGTCAGGATGAGTTCGGAGGTTCTGCCGGGGGGCGGGCCGAATTCCTGAAACGGATTATCCAGGCTGTCCGGTCTGTGTGGGCACAGGAGAATCCCCTGATATTAAGAGTTTCAGCACTTGATTACGGTGATAACGGGAATGAAGCCGAAGACCTGGCGGAAATGATCAACCTCGTTAAGGATGAGGGACTGGATCTTGTTCATGTCAGTACAGGGGGTGTGGTTCCCCATGTTGTCATTCCCGCTGCTCCTGGATTTCAGATACCGGCGGCAAAAATCATCAAAACCCTGACAGATCTGCCGGTTGCCGGGGGAGGGCTTATCACCGAGGCCGAACATGCCGAACAGATTCTTGCTGACGAGGAGTGTGATCTGGTTTTTCTGGGCAGGGAACTGCTTAGAAATCCCTATTTCCCCTTAAGCAGTGCCCAAAAAGCCGGAGTCAAGCTTAAATATAAGCCCAAACAGTATGAACGGTCCTGATCAGCATTCACAGAGCCGGGATACATATCTGTCCCGGCCTTTGTCTTTGGCTTCATAAAGAGCCTGGTCGACATTTTTCAGCAGTTCGTCCAGATCGTGTCCTTCCTTGGGAATGGTAGTACAGACCCCCAGGCTTATGGTAAGAAATTCATTCCGGGCTGAGCCTTCGTGGGGGATCCTTCTGTGACGCAGCTGTTTCAGGAGATTTTCGGCCAGTCCTTCCGCACCTTTCAGGTCCGTTTCAGGGAGGAGAGCTATAAACTCTTCTCCTCCGTACCGGGCAACCCGGTCTATCCGTCTCTGAAAAGCACCTTTGAACTCCCGGGCCACTTTAACAAGACAGTCATCTCCCTTGGGGTGTCCGTAATAGTCGTTATAAAGTTTGAACTCATCAATATCGCCCATGATAATTGAGAGGGGCGTTTTGTTCCGCATAGCCCTGCTCCACTCTTCATCCAGGAATATATCCAGCAGCCTTCTGTTGTACAGTCCGGTCAGGGCGTCTTCACTGGATAGGATTTTAAGCTGTTCATTCTTCTCTTCCAGTTCCTGCTGCAGCTCCTCCAGTTCGGAGATCGTACCATTCAATTCTCTGGTCTTTATCATCAATTCCTGCTGCTGTCGGTGGAAGGTTCTGAATACATTGATTTTACTTTTCAGAACCGGTGTGGCTATGGGTTTAACCAGATAATCCACAGCACCCAGATCATAACCCTTGAACAGCTGATCTTCATCTCTGCTGTTCGCAGTAATAAAGATGATGGGTATATCCCTTGTTCTGCTGTTGCCTCTGAGCAGCTCGGCTGTCTCGTATCCGTTCATACCGGGCATCTGCACATCCATAAGAATCAGAAAAAAACGGTGGTCCAGTGTTCTGGCCAGAGCCTCTTCTCCTGAACGGGCAGTAACAAGGGTTATATCCTCATCTTCAAGGAGCAGTTCCAGGGAGTAAAGGTTCTCTTTTATATCATCAACAATCAGTATTTTAAATTCTTCCATTTAATTCTCTTTTTCGTATATTTTGGTATTCAGGTAATCGGCAATCTCATCCAAAGGGAGTATTGCTTCTACCTGACAGTGTTCAATGACAGACAGGGGCATGGCGGCAGCTTCTGCTGTTTCCGGATCTTGAACCAGAACAGATCCTCCGAATTCGATGACTTTCAATGCTCCCTTTGTCCCATCGCTGTTTGCCCCTGTGAGGACCAGCGCCAGGAGCTTTTCTCTGTAAACCTCTGCGGCACTTTCAAACAGAACATCTATGGAGGGACGGGAGTAATTCACCTTGGCATCTACAGACAGGCTCAGTGTTTTGTTCCGGTCTATAAGA
Organism: Spirochaetales bacterium; assembly: GCA_028532905.1. Classification (GTDB taxonomy): domain Bacteria; phylum Spirochaetota; class Spirochaetia; order DSM-2461; family DSM-2461; genus Oceanispirochaeta. The sequence continues at coordinate 39,399 of JAQQAM010000016.1, read as the reverse complement.
AGATGGTAATTGGGTGCTGCCAGATAGACTGTTCCCGGTTCAAGCATCTCTTTTTCATCTCCTTCCCTCACATTGAGGCTGGAAATTGTATCCAGGTAAGAGGAGGTGAAGTTTGATCCTTCCGGGCTCATATGCTGAACAATAATAATGGGGACAGGGAAGCCTTTATTCAGGGCCGGTATGATCCGGGTCAGGGCATTCAGACCGCCGGCAGAGGTGCCGATAACCAGAGCACTGTACCTGTTCATCTTTTCTTCCTGTATATTTTCTCTTTGGCAGAGATAATTTCAAACCTGTCTTCCAGATCGGAAAACTTCAAAGATTCCTTGCTGCCCAGACACAGGAATCCTCCCGGAATCAAGCTGTCATGGAAGAGTTTCAGTACTCGGTTCTGCAGGTCCTTGTTGAAATAGATAAGAACATTACGGCAGAACACCATATTCATCTCGCCGAACACTCCATCAGTGACCAGGTTATGAAAGGAGAACAATATGTTGTTGCGCAGACTCTTTTTGATCATTGCAGAGTCATAATGGGCAGTGTAATAGTCGGAGAAAGATTCTGTACCTCCGGCTTTCTGGTAGTTTTCCGTATACCGGCGTATCTCTTCAACCGGATAGATTCCCTCTTTGGCCTTCTGCAGGATCTTCTCGTTGAAATCGGTTGCATAGATCTGCACTCTTTCCAGAAGGCCCTCTTCCTCCAGAAGAATGGCATCGGAATACACCTCCTGACCCGCAGAACACCCCGCATGCCAAATTTTGATAAAGGGGTAGGTGGACAGATAGGGAACCACCTTTTGTCGGAGTTCCAGATAAAACTGGGGGTCTCTGTACATTTCGGTGACATTGATTGAGAGATCCAGGAGGATCTGTTTGAAGAACTCCTCATCGTAAATGATCCGGTGCAGGATCTGGGTAAAATTCTGAAGACCCGAAGCTGAAAGACGGTGATTCAGTCTGCGTTTAATATGAACTCCTGAATAGTCCCTGAAATCAAATCCGTATTTCCTGTAGATCCCTTCCAGAAGAAGCTCAAGTTCCAGATATTCGTTATCCAGGATTTCTTTTGTGCTGGTTGCCGGTGTTCTCATCTATACAACCACACCCGCAGCATGGAGAGGAGTTTTTCCGTCTCCACCGGTTTTGCCAGATAGTCACTGGCTCCGGCTTCAATGCATTTATTTCTGTCGCCCTTCATGGCTTTGGCTGTCAGAGCAATGATGGGCAGATTCCTGAACTGATGTTCTTTCCGAATTTGCCGCATGGCTTCATATCCATCCATTTTAGGCATCATAATATCCATAAGAACAAGATCTATTCCCGCTTCGTATTTAACCTTTTCCACAGCTTCCAGACCATCCCGTGCCACAATCACTTCCATCTTTTTATCTTCCAGAATGCTGGTGAGGGCGAAAACATTGCGCATATCATCATCCACAAGGAGAATCTTTCTCTCCTCCAGAACAGATTCACTGTTATGGATTCCCTTCAACATCTTCCGTTTCTCTTCAGGGAGCCGGGATTCTATTCGATGGAGAAAAAGGGATGTTTCATCCAGCAGCCGTTCAGGGGATTTTATGCCTTTTATGATTATGCTTTCGGCATATTTATTCAGAGATTCCTCATCCTCTTTGCTGAGTTCCCTGCCGGTATAGATGATGATGGGAATCCGAGCGCATCCGGGATCATCGTTTATATGTTCCAGAAGATCGAAACCAGACATGTCTTTCAAGCCCAGATCGAGGATCATACAGTCAAAACAGCTGCTTTTAAGTGCTTTAAAAGCTTCTTTGCCTGTGGACACAGCAGTGATTTCAATATCATCACTGCCGATGAGCTCGATTATGCTTTCCTTCTGAATATCATCATCTTCCACAACCAGAAGAGTACTGATGTGGGATTCTGTAAATTTATCAATTTTACACAGTGCCGAGTCAATGTCGCTGACAGAAACCGGTTTGGTCAGATAGCCGATGGCACCCATACGCATAGCCTGGAGGTTGTCATCCCGCCCCGACATAAAGTGAACGGGAATATGCCTGAGTTCCGGATTGTCCTTGAGCCGCTCCATGACTGTCCATCCGTCAATGCCCGGAAGTCCGATGTCCAGAATAATGGCATTCGGTTTGTAGTAATCGGCAAAGTGGAGCCCTGTCTCCCCGTCCGCGGCGATAAGAGTTTTAAATCCTTTCTCTTTCACAAGATCTGACAGAACGGAAACGAAATTGGGATCATCTTCGATAATGAGAATCGTCTTGTCTTCATCATGCAGATCCAATCTGTCATCCACAATTTCAGAGTCTTCATACTTTAAAGGGGGGGAGGGCTGTTTTGTTTCCGGACTGGTGCCGGCTGTTTCTTCTGCCGGGTCTGATCCAGATAACTGGTTCCCTGTCTCCTGCTCGGGCAAGCTCTCAGCAGGTTTGTCCTCCGGAAAGGGTAGGGTTATATAGAAGGTGCTGCCTTTTCCCTCTTCACTTTCCAGTTTCAGTTCTCCTCCCAGAAGTTTTGTCAGTTCCTTCGATATGGAGAGCCCCAGTCCGGTTCCACCGAACTTGCGCATAGTGCTGCCGTCGGCCTGCTGAAAGGCTTCAAAAATGGCACTTTGCTTTTCTTCGGGTATACCGATACCCGTGTCTTTTACTCTGATCTGGAAATATTCACCCTTTTTCATCCCTTTCCAGGCTTTGTCTGGCAAAACGATGTCCATGGATACCGAACCGCTTTCGGTAAACTTAATGGCATTGGTCAGAAGGTTTCTGAGGACCTGCTGCAGTCGGTGGCCGTCGGTTTGTATTGTCTCTCTGATGCCTTCCTGTTTTGTGAAGCTCAGTTCCAACCCTTTTTCGGTGGCCGACTCATTAAAAACTCTCTTCAGATCATCAATTACGGTGTTGAAATTTACTGTTTCCATATTGAGTTCGACCTTACCGGCTTCCACCTTGGACAGATCGAGAATATCGTTGATCAGTTTTAGCAGGTCAGAGCCGGAAGCGTGGATAGCACTGGCGGATTTCACCTGTTTCTCAGTAAGATTTCCATCATTATTAGCAGATAAAAGCTGTGCCAGAATAAGAATCGAGTTCAAAGGGGTTCTCAGCTCATGAGACATATTGGCCAGAAACTCTGATTTGTAGCGGCTGGCCTGCTCCAGGTCCTCAGCTTTTTTGCTTATATCCTGCTGAGCCTGCACTAGCTCTTCGTTTTTAATGCGGATTGAGTCACGTTGTTCTTCAATAGCCTGGGTTCTTTCTTCCAGCTCCTCATTGGTCACCCTCAGTTCTTCCTGCTGTGCCTGGAGCTCAGCTTCTGATTCCCTGAGGGCTCTGGTCTGGTCTTCCAGTTCTTCATTAATCTTCTTCAGCTCTTCCTGCTGCTGCTGGGAATTGCTGAGCAGTAGACTAATGGTGTCTCTGGATTTGGCCGCATTGAACAGGACGGCAACGTTGTCGATTGTGGATGAAATAAACTCTTTCTGATCTTCATTGAAGGGGGTGAAAGATCCCAGAAGAAATGAGCCTATCAGTTCATCCTTGAAGATCAGAGACCCTGTGAGAAAGTGATCGGGCTTCTCTTCGCCTGCTCCGTAGTTATATCCGGGTGCCTCATCAAGCTTGGAGAAGTACAGAACTTCTTTCTCCATAGCGGCCTGTCCGATAAAACCTTCCCCCAGTTTTATTCTGTTGAAATTGCCGGCCCTATCGGTAAAGGCGTAGGAAGATATCAGCTCAAGGGTCTCTTTTTCGTCATACAGATAAAAGGCTCCCAGCTGAGCATTCATATGTTTTGTCAGGAAGGTAATGAACTTCTGAGCCAGGTCTTTCAGGTCGAAATCTCCCCTCAGTTCATCGTCCAGCCCCTGTTTTCCCTCCTGCAGCCAGTTCTGTACCTGAAGGCTGTGAGTCATTGTGTCCAGTGCCCTGGCCAGTTCTCCCAGCTCATCAGTTCTGTTCAGGTTCAGCTGTTTGTTGTCCAGTCTGGCAGCAGCAATATTCCCTGCAACACTGATTCCCTGAATCAGAGGAACTGTAATGTTTTTTGAGAGGAGCAGAGCAATGAGAATGCTGAAAAGGACGGCCATAATCAGACTGAACAGGATGGCTCGCTTCGTGCTGTCTGTTTCTTCTTTAATAATTGACTGTACGCCGTCCCGCACCAGATGAACCTGGGTCATTACCTGAGCGGCTACTTCCCGCTGATCATACTGTTTCTGCCACATCTCTGCCGTTTGGGTGTGGAATCTCTGTACTTCTGCTCTGTATTGTTTCAGAGACGCAGCTATGGTGTTGAAATTCATTTTATGAACAGAACTGATGGCATTTTCTTCAAGGATGTTCAGTTCTGTGAGCAGTTCGTCCAGTTTACTGATCCAGGCTGCATAGGCTTTTTCCCGGTCCTTGTCGGTTCTCTCAATATTGTAATTCAGCGCATCCGATCTAAACTCATTCATCAGGGAAAGGATCAGCTGTATTTCTTCAATGGTGGTATTCAGATAATCCAGTTCACTCCGGGAGACTGACACCTTCTGCTGCTGAATGAGGGATGCCAGCAGATCCTCCAGCATTCTGATGACATTGATACCCACTGTCTGTCTGGTGGTCTGGGACTCCAGTTTCTCCTGTTCCACCTGTTTTGAGGCGGAAATCAGGCTCTTGTACTGTTCCATTGTTTCTGTCAGTTTCTGAGTATTCTTTCTGTTGGCCTCCACCAGCATCATGGATTCTGCTGTACCCGCCAGTTCAAGAACCGTGTCGGCTGCTTCCATTGCCGCATCGTGAAAACTCTCGTCTTCATAAATAATATATCTGAGAGAGGCAGCCTGAGCGTTCTCTGTGTAGGCCACAAGTTCATCAACTACCGTACCAATGCTGTTCTGGTAATTTATTTCTGAAATGCCCCTTATACCGGTTATTCCTGCATATCCGGCCAGGATGAGTATGCCTAAAAATCCGGCCAGAAGCTTAGTCTGGACAGTCAATACTTTTCTGCTCATGAAATCCTCAAATAAAATGCTGTAGACGTTATTTTTATAACGGATGAATTCACTAATAAATCCAAAGAGATTTTAATGATTTTACATTCATTTTATTGTTTTGAGAATGATCAGGAGTTCAGAATTTGCATGAACATGTGAAAAATCGGTACAGCCTGACAAATTCGTCAGGCTGCCGGTCGTCATTTAGAGAATTGAACCTGCACTGATGGCTGTCATGTCCTGAATGATGGTGTCATAGCTGACCTTTTCACCCAGGATTTTTTCTCTGGCTTCGATTTTTTCTCTGTGAAAATCTTTGATCTCCCGGCTGAAGGGAAGCTGACCCATATCGAAATACCGGGCGGCACCTTTTTCATCCTTGACGCCCAGAACTTCACCTTTCACCAGCTGGGATGTGGAATAGGGCTGATCAAGAATGCCAAGCTTCACAGCTTTGACGGTTCCTTTGACAATATCGCCGCCCCCGATTTCCAGAATCTTCTTCATCAGGCAGTCCACTTCCAGTTCCATAATCTGTTTTTCCTGCTGAATTTCACTGTGGCCGGAGATATCGAATTTCTGGGGCTGAAGCATATTCAGAAACATTCGGGCATTCCGGAAGCTGTGAGCAGAGCCTTCTTTTGTGGGAATATGGAGAGCCTCATCAATGGTCCTTGACCCGCAGACCTGAACACCTCCCATGACTCCGATCATGGTAAAGTGAGAAATCAGCGCATACACCTGGTCTGCCTCTACAGGGAAACGGCCTGTGGGGCTGACACTGTAGGTTATGGTTTCCACATCGTCGAAACCGCACTCTTTCAGATAGTAATCAGCCTTCTCTTTCAGCACCTGAATATAGGCCAGATCCTGGGCCACATGTCCCTGGAGCCAGTTGTTCAACTGAATGTGCTTAACCCCCTGACCGGCGGCAATAAGGACTTCAATTATTTCCGGCACAATCATCAGTGAAGGCGGGCTGACCGATGGCATGGCTCCGCTTACGGCATAAAGGATGGGAACACCCTGCTCTTCATAAGTGCCCATGAGTCTGTTTATATACTGAAAATTGTGAATAACACTTTCTACAGGAACATTCTTGGTGTAGTTCCAGAAGGAAATCATCGGGCCGCCGGAATATCCTGTATGACCGCCGGCCAGTCCGATTTCGTGGGTCAGTCTGGCGTCGGGGGTGGGGCCGAAGAGCATGGACGGCAGATCGACGGCATTCATAACTTCTCTTGTTTTCTGAACTCCATGGACAACAAAGGGAAAGCCGTTTAATACAGGCCGTCCTGTGGCTTCCGCCTTCATCAGCCCCTGGCTGGCCATCTCAAACCGGCAGTTTCTTGTAAGGCTGTCTATATAGGATGTCAGGATATCAACACCGGCTTCATTCTGCATATGGAGCAGGAGACTTTTATGGTTTTCAACAGTATCGGAACCCAGGGAAGGGCAAAGGAGAGTCTTTCCCTCTTCTCTGGCTTTCAGAGTTTTCAGAGCCGCATTCTGTGAGTCCGGCAGGCTCTTGTGGTAGGCCACAGCGTCGTCAAGGTCCACATCTGCACCGGTGGACCACTGGGACAGTACCTCTTCCCTCTCTTTCTGAAAGAAATCATCCGACCATTTCCTGTTTGAGATTTCCAATTATCTGTTCTCCTGTTTCTGCCTGGCGGAATCCTGCCTCAGGCTGTGGTTTTTTTCCGGCTGTCACAGAACCGTTCATTGAGCTCTGCCAGAACATTTCCGGGGGGATTGAAAGGGACGGCAACGGCTGTAAAGCCAAGATCCAGAAAGCGTTTTTCCGTTGCTTCCCACTCTTCCGCATGGATTACCAGCTGGCCGCCAATATAGAGTTCAGTCTGTTTCAGACCGGCTTTGTCGCATTTTTCCCGGAAACCCTGAACAAGCATCTCCGCATGTCCGGCCAGGGAAGAGATCAGTATGGCATCGGCTTTTACTTCCGCAGCCTTGCTGATAAAATCTTCCTGGGAGTTGTGAATCCCCAGAGAATGAACAGTGAAGCCGTCCTTTCGCAGAGCATGTTCCAGAATCCTGATGCCGGTTACATGCACGTCTTCACCAATAACGCCGGTTACCAATACTGCTTTACTGTCCATATGTCTCCCCTTCCTTTTGAGGCTCCCCGGAGCCTCTTCTGGTATTTATTCAAGCCCGGAGGCTCTTCAATTTCTACTGTTATTCCTGAGTGTAGAGGCTGGCAAAAGTACCGGCATCACCGGTAAAGAAATCCAGGCTCTTTATCTGAAGAGTTCCGCCTTCCTTTTCCACCAGAGTGTAATATCCTATACCGTCCAGGTTCACCAGTTCCTTGTCTGTTTTCCGGTCGAATTTAACGACCTTCAGCATGGCTGTCGCCTTAAGCTGAACCGTATCGATCATCATATCTGTAGGGCTCAGATTTTCCCAGATTGTCAGATGTCCCTTGATAAGAAAGTCTTCCCATACGCGCCGGTTGTCCATCTTAAAAGGGTAGTCACCCCCGGGCAGCTGGAAATAGGCTGTGACCTTTATATCCTCAGTCCAGTATTTGTCCATTTTGGGCATTGTTTCCGCATCCTGTGCGTACTGGCTGTAGTCCTTGAAGTACTGTTCCATAAATGTTTTGAATTTGTTGTAGTCTACCATTGTGTTTAAATCCTTTCTCCGGAACTGAAGGTGCCGGTTCCCTATTATCCCTGATATCCCCCGGAGAGTTCAATAATCTCACCGCTAATATTTTTGGCAGAGGAAGAGCAGAGAAACAGCACTGTTTCTGCCAGTTCCTTCTCGGTTGTCAGTTCTTTTGTATCCGACTTGGATTTCATGCCATTGAGAATCTCATCTTCTGTGAGTCCTCTTTCGGCTGCCAGTCCGGGGATTCTTTTGGTTCTGATTCTCTCAGTCATGACCAGCCCGGGAGCCAGGGCATTGACTGTGATGCCCTTAGCTCCCACCTCTCTTGAGAGGGAGGTGGTGAAAGAATTCAGTCCGGCTTTGCTCATATTGTAGCTGACCGTAAAGGCCGGATTGACTCTGGGTGCCACGGAGCTGATATTGATAATCCGGCCGAATCCCTTTTTTGTCATGGAAGGAATTACCTTCTGAGCCAGATGGAAGGGGGCATTCAGATTCACTTCCAGAACGGACTTCACCTCATCAAGGGGTGTCTCGCTGACGGGACCCATATATCCGGAGATTCCTGCATTGTTTACAAGGATATCGATTGTACCGGCTCCAGCCAGAATTCCGTTCATCACTTCTTCCCGGTTCTGCTCATCCGCCAGATCCATAAGGGTATATTCCACCTGTCCATCCAGCTTTTCCGCCAGTGTAAGGGTCTCTTCCGCTTTCTCCACGTCCCGGCAGACAACAATCACCCGGGCTCCGGCTGCCGCCAGGGTCAGGGTGACGGCTCTGCCGATGCCGCCGGCACCGCCTGTGACAAGGGCTGTTTTTCCGTCAAGTTTCATATTCATTGCCTGTTCTCTCCCCTGGTTTCCGAAGGTCTGCCTTTTTGTTCACAGCATTCAAACAGAGGCTCCTTCTGTCCGGTCATTCTGAAAAAGAAAATCCGGGTATGAGCCCCCTGCCTGATGGTTCCCTCCACCGCATACAGAGGGTCCTCCGACATCATTCTGTAGCTTTCTTCAATATCCGGTACGGAAACAGCCAGGTGGTGGAGACCTTCAGGGTCTCCCGAAATGGGACTGTCCGGATCCGTAACCTCAAGAAGTTCCATCTTTTCTGCTGCCGAAGGGGAGGGAGGCGCCATAAAGGCAATCTTCATTCCCACTTCATCATGCTGCTTCACAGATTCCAGAGTGTACCCCAGTCCTGCCAGAGCTGAGCTGAAGGACTCAATATCGGATACTTTTACAGCGATGTGATCCAGATCAGCACTCATGTTTTACATTTTCTACCAGGGTCGGTGAGATTCTGTGGAACAGAGCTATGTGATTTTCACCCACACCCGAGGAGACAATCATGGTTTTGTCACCGGCTTTCATCAGACCCTGTTCAATGGCTTCCAAATGGTTTACTGCTGAGGAGGCGACGGCGATGTTTCCATATTTTTCCCAGGAATGATAGAGCTTTTCTTTGGGAACCCCCAGGCATTCCCTCCAGGAATCTGGAGTCCAGGGAACAGGCTGGTGGGTTACCAGGAAGTCTATATCTTTCTCTGTGTATTTTGTCTTTGCGAACATCTTGCTGCTGACTCTGCGGATATCGTTCTGAGTCTCATGGGCAATCTCTTTCTGCATGTCCTTGTCATAGAAGGTAACGAATTCCTGCTCGTAACTGGGTCCCTGGGATGTGGGAATAAAGATACTGGGAGCCCGTTTCTGAAAGATAATAGCCTTATGGCGTTTCCCGATACTGTGGGAATGGGAGGCAATATAGCCGTAACCGTTTTCCACTTCTCCCACAATGCCGGCCACTGCTCCGTCACCGATATACACACTGTAGTAAGTGGATTTATCGTTGATTATGGAATCCAGAGAACTGCCTACAATCAGAACCTTTTTCTTAGCCCCGCAGCGGACATAATTCATGGCTATCTCCATCATTGTGATGAAGGAGGAACAGCATGTATCCACATTAATGGCCCCCGCATTCTTGAGTCCCAGTTTGTGCTGAACCAGTGACGCGTTCTGGGGAACGGGAAGATCGGGAACCAGAGAAGAACAGAGGACAAGGTCAATTTCGTCCTTGTCGATCCCTGCATTGTAAATAGCCTTGGCCGCTGCAATGGTCTCGGCATCAGATGAGAGCATGGGGTGGGGATGTATGGATTTTTTTACAGATACAGGGTCCATGGGAACCCGTCTTCTCTCTACAGCCCCCTGAAAGGGGTTGGACTGTTTTTTAGGGGGAAGTCTGGATACCCATTCATCAAACCAGGGCTGTGACTCCCATCCGTCGTAATTTGTTTCAATCCGGCCGGGCATATGACCCTTTTCTTCAATTTCGTCGATATATTCATGATGAAGGAGAGTCTCTTTTCTCAGGAACTTCACCAGATTTTCTCTTTTATTTTCAGGGACATTCTTGGCCGGGAGGTATCCTCCCATACTGATCAGTCCGGCATTTTTCAATTGTGACATTATTTCTCCATTTCTATTGTTTTGGTCTTAATAAAAAAATAAAAAGTTATTATAGCGGTTTTAACAGATAGAAGATAAAGCCCTGTTACCGAAAAACTGTTAAAAAATCTTAAAATAGTGAAAATTTGCTATGATTTATTTAATTTTTTCTGACACACGGCGTGATAATTGTGAATTGTAATTTATATATATGAAATATAATCCGGATTAAATTCTTGGGCTGCCGAAGTCAGGCCGGAGCATTATTCCTTCTTTTCATTCTCCTTCCGGTCTGCAGTAAACCACTCTTCATTTCCATAGAGTTCACGGGCACATCTGGGACAGAGACTGTGGGAGAAGGAGGCGTCTGTATGTTCTTCCAGATATGCTTCCAGCTTGTTCCAGTATCCCTTGTCATCCCGGATGTTCTTACAGTGGGAGCAAATGGGGAGTAGTCCGTTCAGAGTCTTGATGTCTTCGAAAGCGGCTTTCAGTTCGGTCTCGGTTTTTTTCCGGTTTTCTATCTCCTGTCTGAGCAGACGGTTCCATCTGAGAATAATAAGCAGAATGACCGCTGCCGCTGCCCCAACGATTACGACCGTTCGGATAATATCCCGGGGACTGATGCCGTACTCGTATTTAATGGAGAGCCAGTTGTTTCGTATGACCCTATGCTGTTCGACGCTTATGGCCTCCAGCCCCTTGTTCAGGATGGATACCAGCTCTGGCCAGTCCTCCCGTACAGCCATATACAGATTGTAATTCCCGTATTCTGTGGGAGCGGCAACTTTCAGATTGACCAGTCCATATTCACTGATCAGATAACTGGTGGCCGCCAGGTTCCCTATATAGGCTTCTGCCGCACCGGTGGAAACTGCCTCAAGGGCTTTCAGAGGAGAATCTGCGCTGAAAGGGATAACTTCAATACCGTCTGTTTCCAGCCAGTCGCTGATAATATTCTGGGGCAGAAGGGCCACCTTCCTGTCTGTCAGATCCTGAAGACCTGAAATAAAGGGAGCATCCTCTCTGGTTATGATGATCAGGGGGAAGGAGAGGTGGGGTTCTGTGAACAGTAAGTATTCTTCCCTGTCAGGACTTTTACCTGAACAGGCGATCAGATCCAGCTCTTTGTCTCTTGTCCTTTTGAGTACTTCCGGCCAGGGCAGATCAGGTACCGAAATGACTTCAACATCCAGACTGCTGAGTATAAGATCTACATAGTCACTGGCTATCCCTTCAGACATCCCCTTCTCTGTGTAGGCATGAAAAGGAGGAAAGCTCTTTGGGCCCCCTATACGTATTGTTTTATGCTTATCAAGCCATTGCTGTTCTTTTTCGGTTAATCTGATATGCAGCCGTGAAGGTTCTGATTCTGAGGCTCTGTCCTGAGAGGAGAGCTGTCTTGCAGAAAATGATGTAATAAAAATCAGAGTTAACAGGAAGAATAATGAAACAGAAGGTTTTACATATTTCATACCTTTTTAGTCCTGATTTAATTCTAGTGATGCTGCAGAATGGAATTCAATTCTTTCAACAGAATATATTATATTTCAGCTCTGCAGGACGTTTTCCGTGTCGTGTCCCTTGTTGTGGCGCTGGTATCCCTGTGAACGTTTCCTGGCAATATCTCTGGAATCATCCATGGGGATAAACTCACCCTTATAGATAAAACCGTCTTCACAGGTCGTACTTTCGAAGGAACGGTGGAGCAGTGTCTTATCAATGGGATTCAGGTTCAGATCATAAACCTGTTTGATTTTTCCTTCTTCATCCCTCTGTATCCACATTCTTTCATGGTATCGGGCTATACCGCTGACTCTTTCGAGATCTTCTTCTTTCAGCATTGTTTATCCTCTATTCGCTTTACCGCTTATTGTCTTAATTTCTATTTTGAAAACAGTAACAGCATTAAAAGCTTTTTGTATATACTCCCGTCCCTGTTCCGGGACGTTTCCCGAGTATTTACTGATCGGATTCTAAAAGGAAACTTGTTTTCCTGTCTATCTATATTAGAATTAATGAATGGTAGGTTTACATGGGCTATGGGGCTTTTCATTCTATATCAAGGGGCATCTCTGTCCTGCTGTTGAGTCTGGCAGTTTTGTCCTGCTCCGCTGAAAGAGAGAAGACAGAAGATTCACTTCAGACCAGGACAGATACAGCCGGAGGCAGACAGAAAGTTCTGTATGTCAATTCCTATGATGCAGAATATTTCTGGGCAAGGGGGATTTTTGAGGGAATATTGTCGGGCTTCGATATTCATACAGATGAACAGGGAACTCTTGATTTCAAAAACAGCCCGGTTGATTTGAAAGTCTTCCATATGGATACAAAGCGAAATCCTTCAGAGGAGTATATTAAAAAATCCGCCCTGGAAGCCAGGGATCTCATAGAGTCCTGGAATCCGGATCTGGTAATCTGCAGTGATGATAATGCAGTCAAGTCTCTGCTTGTCCCCTATTATATGGACAGTTCCATTCCTTTCGTTTTCTGCGGCGTCAACTGGGACGCCTCGGTTTACGGATTCCCCGTATCCAATGTGACCGGGATGGTTGAAGTCTCACATGTCCCGGAGCTTGTGGAAGAACTGAAAAAATACAGCGGGGGTGACAGGATCGCTTTTTTAAAGGGCGATTCCTTCTCCAGCAGAAAGGAATCTTTCTATATAGAGAGGCTTCTGGACCATGAATCAGAGACCGTTTTTGTTGATAGTCTTGCCCGGTGGAAGGAGGAGTTTGTCCGTCTTCAGGAGGAAGTGGATATACTCCTTCTGGGGAATCTTTCGTCTCTGAAGGACTGGGATGAAAGAGACAGCTCCCTCAGAGGATTCATTCTGGATGAAACAAAGATTCCTACCGGTTCCTGGGACATCTGGATGGCGGAGACGTCCCTGATCTCATTTGTCAGTGTTGCTGAAGAACAGGGCGAATGGGCTTCCTATGCCGCCCTCCGTATCCTTTCAGGAGAGTCCCCCTCGGATATTCCCCTTTCCCTGAATAAAAAAACCGGTATTTATCTGAGTCTGGATCTGGCGGAAAAGATGGATCTCAAATTTTCCCCCGGGCTGATTGAGCGGGCTCAGCTGCTTAGGGGAGAGCAGGGAAAAAGAAAGATTTTATTTGTGAATTCATACCATAAGGGGTATGTGTGGAGCGATGCCATAGAACGGGGATTCCTGAAAGCCTTTCAGACCCACCATGAAGATCTTGAAATCAGAATGGTAAGAATGGATACCAAAAATCATAATGATGAAGCCTTTATTATGAATGCTTCCCGGGATGTCAGAGACCTTATTGAAGAGTGGAAGCCCGATATTGTTGCCGGAAGTGATGATGTTTTTTCAAAATATGTGATTGTTCCCTATTTTATAAATTCTGAAATACCCTTTGTGTTCTGCGGGGTCAACTGGGATGCATCAGAGTACGGATTCCCTGTCGGGAATATAACCGGGATGGTTGAGGTTGATCCTCTGAAAGAGACCCTTGAAATTCTTGGTCAGTTTGCCGCCGGAAATACAGTCGGCATTCTGATGCGCAATGATTTAAGCTCTGAGAAAATTCTGAAAAACATAGCTGACCGCGGAGAGATCAGCATTGACCGTACAGTGGGCGTTCAGACCTTCAGGGAGTGGAAGGAAGGATTTCTGTCGCTGCAGGAATCGGTTGACAGTCTATTGCTGTTAAACCCTATCGGTATAGAGGGGTGGGATGAGGATGATGCGCAGCAATTTCTATATGAACACACAAAAATTCCGACGGGGATTTCGGTCTCGGAGCAAATTCAGTATGCTCTTCTGGGGGTTACGAAAGTAGCGGAAGAGCAGGGCTGGTGGACGGCTAAAACGGTGATCAGAATTCTGAAAGGAACCTCTCCGGCAGATATCCCCCTGGTGACTAACAGAGAGACAAGGCTTTTTCTGAACATGGATATGGCTAAACATATGGAGATAATATTTCCCCCGGATCTTATGGAAGATGCCATTTTGTGGAATCACACAGTCAACGAGGAGCCCCAATAGTGCAGTTTAAATCCATATCAGCCAAACTTCTGCTTCTGATGCTGGGAACATACATCATCAGTCTCTTCTCCATTCTTCTGATTTCAGACAGACAGCTTCACAGGATACTGGATAAAAGCCAGAGTGAGATCTACAGGGAAAAACTGGAAATCATAGTCAATGAACTGGAACGGACAGAAAACAGACTCCAGAGAACAGGGCTGGTTGAAGCCTATTTTGATGATTTCAAGAACACTCTTTTGAAGAATCTGACTGAAAACTATTATACAGAAGAAGATCCAGGGGTGTATCCTTTTATCGTAGACAGTCATTATTCAGTCATACTCCATCCGGTTCTGGGCGAGGGAGATCTTTCTTTTCTCCTGTCAGAAGGAAACTCTGTAAGCCCTTTATCCGGCAGCGGTGAGTTCACAGCGGTTTTTCAGGATAGGGAGCAGTGGTTTATCTATCAGGAATTTGCCCCCTGGGACTGGCTTGTCTTCTACACAGTACCCTTGAGTGAGAAGTACAGGGATGGACAGAGTTTTATGAGCATGCTGATGGTGGTTCTGTTCATGCTGGCTGTTGTTCTGCTGCCGGTTCTTGCCCTGATCCTCTATAGTTTTGTACGGCCCATTGTTCAACTTACAGAAATTTCTCAGAAAATGGCCGAGGGATATTTGAATCATCCTGTGGATATCAGGAGCCGGGACGAGATAGGTGTTCTGGCCCGAAGTTTTGAATCCATGCAGGGGGCTGTGAAGCAGAAAATTGAAGATCTTAACCATGAAATTCAGGAACGGAAAAAGATAGAAGGTGAACTCGAGAGAGCCCGAAACTATATCTTCAGTGTAATAGATTCAATGCCCTCAGTTATCATAGGAATTGACCGGGAAGGTCAAATCACACAGTGGAACAGCCGTGCCGAAGAACTGACAGGTCTGCCATCAGTTTCTGCTATGGGCCGTCCGGTGGATGAGGTCCTCCCCTTTCCTGATATCGATCTGCAGAATATAAAATCCGGAGTACAGAAAGGAATTGTCCAGTATTATCCTCAGCAGTTCAGAACCGAAGGGGAGATGACTTTTTATGACGATATCACCATATACCCCCTGAAAAATACTGATGATATGGGTGCTGTTATCCGTATTGATGATGTGACTGAAAAGACAGTTCTGGAAGAACAGCTTGTACAGGCTCAGAAGATGGATGCCATCGGTCAGCTGGCAGGGGGAGTGGCCCACGATTTCAATAATATGCTGGCCGGTATTACAGGAGCAGCCTCTCTGATGAAGTCTCTGTTGAATCAGGAGGACAAGTCTGCCAAATACCTGGATCTCATACTGGATGCTTCGGGTAAAGCGGCGGATTTAACGGCCAAACTTCTGTCATTCGGCAGAAAAAACAGGCTGTCTTCATCTCTTGTGAATATTCATGAAGTGATCAACGGAACTCTGGCTCTTCTGGAAAGAACACTGGACAGGAAGATTGAGATAATTAAAAATCCGGATGCGGAAAAGGCCTTTTTTACAGGGGATTTTTCAGCCCTTCAGAACACCATTATGAATCTTTCCATCAATGCGTCTCATGCTATGGAAGACGGCGGCGAACTCAGGGTCAGTACAAGAAACCTGTTTCTGGATGACAGTTTCTGTCGATTAAGTCCTTTTGATCTGATTCCCGGGGAATATATAGAAGTGACTGTAGCCGATACAGGAGTCGGCATCGCGTCGAAAGATCTGGGAAAGATCTTTGAACCTTTTTATACCACCAAGTCCCAGGGCAGCGGGACCGGCCTGGGTTTGTCTTCTGTGTACGGGACTATGCAGAATCTGAAAGGAGCTGTACGGGTTGAGAGCGAGGTGGGAAGGGGAACTTCTTTTCATCTGTATCTTCCCTGCTCGGAAGAGGCTTCGGAAACTGTGGAAAAGAAGAAGACGCCCCTGAAAAAAGGGAGCGGAACCATTCTGCTGGTAGAGGATGAAGAGGTTATCCGTCAGACTACGGCACCTCTGCTGAAGAATCTCGGCTATACCGTCATTCTGGCCGAGGATGGTGAGGACGGTCTTGTTAAGTTCCGGGAAAATCAGGACAGGATTTCTCTGGTTATCAGTGATATGATTATGCCCAGAATGAACGGCAAAGAGCTGTTCTATAAAATACAGGAAATTGGGGCAGACTGTCCTTTTATCATTGCTTCAGGTTATACGAAGGATGAAAATCTGAATGAGATGAAAAAGCACGGACTCTCCGGCTTTCTGCAGAAACCGTTTCTGGCGGATGAACTGGGAGAACTCCTGGACAGTATCATCCACTGATTCCCGAAACAGATCTGTATACCGGCTGACGGTCTGTTCTCTGTTGTAAACCCGAAGATGGTGTATTATGGTCATTATCCCAAACTCCGGAAGGTTCGTTTATGAAAAAAAGAAGGTTTCTCCTCCTCATTCTGGCAGTCACTGCTCTGCCCCTGCATGCTCAATATCCCCTCTTTCAGGTTGGAGCTGTTGTAAGAGACAGTCTGAAGGTGGAAAAGAACGGATCAGCCCATAATCTGGCGGATGAGCTCGGCTTGACTCTGGATGGAGACATCACAGAATTCAGCCGTTTCAGCCTCCGGCTGGAACTGAATCCCCTAAAGGGGTACGATGCCGGCTGGACTGATGGAGCCCCGGGGTTCAGTGAAAATCTTGAAGGATTCAACAGGAATCTGTTTCTGATTGAGTCGGATGTACTCCAGGAAGCCGGTTTTGATCCGGCAGTTCCTCTGAATCTGAAATTCTCCCGGGGGAGCAGCCAGGAGGTTCTGAGATTCGAGCACAGCCGTTACCGGTTTGAACACTCCACCACTTCCGGCATAGACGGTTTCAATTTCAGAGGGCGGATCCGGCTGGGAGAGAGTTATTATTTGAGCGGGGCAGTCAATCCGGCATCCTTCGGCAGTACGGATCTGCCTGTTCCCGACTGTTTCGGGGCTTTTTATCTGGAAAATGATCACAGAGGCAGTTCCTGGGGGTCTCTGATTCACTTTACCAGCTCCTCCATGCAGCTTTTTTATGACTCTCTGGCCAATCTGAAGAATAACAGAAATTATGGAGAGACAGATACAGCCATGACCCTGGGCATCGGGGGGACTCTTGTGATGAGCTTTGCGGGTATTGATATTTTCGGATTTGGAATGACCGAATATTTTCTGATGTATGATAGAGACGAGAGCGATATAATGCAGGCCGAATGGGCTGCCGGTTTTGAGATCCCCGTCCTGGGGGGAATGAAGGCCAATCTGTCCGGCAGTAATGCCATGATTCTCTCGGAGACGGGGGAGGGAAGCTTTATGAATTTCGGTCTTGATGTGGAGAGCATGATCAATCCTGTATTCGGATTGATCGGAGCCGTAGCGGGAATCGGTATTCTGGATGATCCCGGGTTGTCCTGGGAGGCGGGGGTCTGTGTGAAACTGGGGACTTTTTCACTCTATTCAGGGTATAGCGATCACAACCTGTGGTCGTCACCGTCCTATACAAAAGGTGCTTTTGACAAAACCGAAATCCGTGACGGGGACATTATCGGCGGGGGAGTCTTTTTCACAGTGGAGGCATCATTCTGAAGCTGTACGGGAAGAACCTGTTTTTCACAGTCGTTCTGAAACCTGGTTGCCAGCTGTTCAGGAAGCCCTTATAATCAGAATATAAAAACAGGTTTACAATCAGTGACTGATAAAGGATTGAAGAAGTGGATTTCCTTGGAAAGAAAATAGTTTTTGTGAATCCTCCTGATCTTGTTAAAGGACCCATTATGGAGATTCTGGCAGATGAGGAAGTGGAAGTCTATATTCTGATGAATCACCTCAAAGTCCCGGAAATTGCGGCTAAATATCCAGACACTATCTTTTTTCTGAATATTGATGCGGCTCAATCCGAGGAGGAGTGGCAGATCTTCATTGAGAAGATGAACTCACAGATTCCCGGCATTCAACTGGGAGTCATGTCCTTTAAGATTACCGATCAACAGCAGATGCAGTATTACCTGCTGGATCTGGGTATCAGCTGCGGATTTATTCAGCTGAAGCAGGGGACAAAAGCGGCGGCTGATATGATGATGAAGGTTCTGAGGGCCAATGAGGTGAAGGGCCGGAGAAAGTATCTCCGCTATCAATGCAGTGAAGAGGACCGTGTGTCCTTGAATTTTTCCCTCAGCGATCTGCAGATTGACGGAACCATACTGGATATCTCCTCAGTGGGGATGTCCTGTCTTCTGAGTGCCCATCAGGGAATTGTGAAAAATCAGCTGATTCGTGATATGCAGCTCAGGCTGAGAGCCTCCATTGCCAATACAGATGCCATTCTTATGGGAACAAGAGTCATTGAAGGGGAGCAGACCATATATGTGTTTCTGTTCAAAGCGGATGATCCGGTAAAGATGAAGGAGAAGGTCCGGTCCTTTATTTTCACCGCCTCCCAGAAATCTTTCAACAGAGAGTTCTCATTATAAAACTCCAAAAAAAAATGAAGAATTAATTTGCAGTATTGTCTGCCGGGGATTATCTTATAAGTAAGTTCGTAAGAACGAAAAAACGAAATGATTGTAAGGAGATTTAACTATGAATGATGAGAGTAGTCCGACAATTTCCTTTGTTTTGATTCTATAATTTTTACAGGTTTCTTTTGAGATCTGAATGGAGCATTAAGGCTCCTGTAAAACGAAAAAGCACAGTTGGTTCTGTGCTTTTTTTGTGCCTGAAGCGTTTTCCAGTAACAGAGAAAAAAACAGTCCCGGCTGAGATTCAACCGGGACCTGTTCTATCCCGCCCCCGCAGGAACAGACCTTCCCTACGAGGGCCTGCATATTATTCCATTGTCACAGAAACCCCGCTGTAGGATGCTCCCAGTTCTTCTCCCCTTTTTCCGGGAGAGGCGGTACCGGCTGTAATGGTACAGTGTCCTTTTCCGTAGGAGGATGCTCCTCTGCTGTCAAAATATCGGAAGGCCTCAGGGGAGAGGCTGAAGTTCATCTGTTTTTCTTCTCCCGCTTTCAGGCTGATCCTTTCAAAATCAATCAGTTCCTGCCGGGGGAGGTCTTCTCCCTCCACTTCTTTGGAGATATACAGCTGAACCACTTCGTCGGTATCGTAGCTGCCCCTGTTTTTGACCATTACAGAGACCTCCAGAGACTCACCCTCTTTTATACTGTTTCGGGAGGCGGACGCAGAGTCCAGCAGGCAGGGGGAGTAACTCAGCCCGAAGCCGAAGGGGTACTGGGGTGTCTTTTCCATATATTTATAGGTTCTCCCCTTCATGGAGTAATCTTCAAAGGGGGGCAGATCATCGGTTGAGAGGGGGAATGTGATGGGCAGTTTTCCTGCTGGAGAGATGCGTCCGGACAGAACATCCCCCAGAGCCAGTCCCCCCTCTTCTCCGGGATACCACAGCCACAGCATGGCGGCACATCGGTCTGCATAGTCTCTTAAGTCCACCGGACTGCCTCCTGTTACAAGAAGGACAACAGGTTTTCCAGTGTGCAGGAGTTTTTCCAGAAAGACCCTCTGGCTCTCGGGTAATCTGAGATCCATCCGGTCTCCTGATGTGGAGGAGGCCAGAGCATCTCCCTCTTCCCCCTCAATCATCTGGGTGAGCCCCATACAGGCTATGATTATATCGGATTTCTCCGCTTCAAAGGCGGCCCAGTCCAGGTCATTGCTTTTTGTGTGGGCCAGAAAAGAGCCGGTTCTGTATTCGATCTGCATCCCGTCGTCAAATTCCTGGAACAGACCTTCCAGAAGGGTGGTCATGTTACCGGAAAGGCCGTTGTAGTTTCCCATCAGGGCTTCCAGATCTGCTGCGGTAGGGCCGGTAATCAGCATCTTTTTGTACTGTTCCCGCTGTACGGGAAGGATGCCGTTGTTTTTGAGCAGGACAAAGGATTCGGCAGCCGCTTTCCGGGAAAGGGATCTGAACTCCCTGCAGTTGATGCTGTCCACCGAGTCTGTATAGAAGGGATCCTCTTCCGGGCTGTTGAACATTCCCAGCTTCATCCGGGTCATCAGAGCCCGTTCCAGAGACTCCTCAATCTGTTCTTCTGTAATCAGTCCTTCGGCATGGGCCTTGAGGATGTATTCATAGGTGCAGCCGCAGTTGATGTCGCAGCCGTTGTTCAGAGCCAGAGCCACCGATTCTTCGGGTCTTTCGGTCACCTTATGTTCTTCATGAAAGTCCCGGATTGCCCAGCAGTCTGAGACCACATGTCCCTTGAATCCCCATTCCTCCCGGAGAATCTTTTTCAGCAGAGTGGGACTGCCGCAGCAGACTTCGCCGTTGGTCCGGTTGTAGGCTCCCATGACGGATTCAACATCCTCTTCCACCAGCTTCTTGAATGCCGGAAGATAGGTTTCCGCCATATCATGGGCTGAGGCTATGGCATCGAATCCGTGCCTTTTCCCTTCGGGGCCGCTGTGAACGGCAAAGTGTTTGGCACAGGCCGCCGCTTTCATATAGGGACCGCTGGTCTGCTGCAGTCCCCTGACAAACCGTGTACCGATCTCGGCGGTGAGATAGGGGTCTTCACCGTAGGTCTCCTGTCCTCTGCCCCAGCGGGGATCTCTGAAAATATTGACATTCGGGGTCCAGAAGGTGAGCCCCTGGTACTGTTCCCGCCTTCCTTTTCTTACGGCATCGTGATATTTGGCCCGGGCTTCTTCACTGATGGCAGAAGCAATTTCCTGGATAAGCTCTCTGTCAAAGGTCGCTGCCAGTCCTATGGCCTGAGGGTAGACCGTGGCTTTCCCTCCTCTGGCTATACCGTGGAGGCATTCGTTCCACCAGTTGTACTCGGGGATATCCAGCCGCTCGATGGCGGGGGAATTGAAGAGAAGCTGGGAGGCTTTTTCCTCCAGTGTCATTCTGGAGATCAGGTCTTTGACCCTTGTGTTGAAAGGGAGTTTGCTGTTTTTGTAATCGGGGGTATTCATATGTCTTATCCTATGTCTGTTTTATGGCTATAGTATGACATAATTCATTTGAAATTGACCAGAATCGAGGAGAGGGATATTGAATATAGATAAGCTGAAAAAGGCGGAACAGGACTTTATGCTCCGTTATCCCGGAGGATTTCAGGACCCTGAAATGGTTGCCATTGGAAAAAAACATAAAATGGATAAGATGGTTGCCCTGGCAGCCGAATCTTTTGGAGAAGACCGCTTCTCCAATGGTGAGGAACTGGCCGAAAAGTATATTAAAATAGTTACCTCTTCATCCATGGTTTCGGTTTTTGAGAAGCCCCGGACCAGAGATTTTATCCGCTCTTTAAGCAGTCATGACCGGGATCATCTGACAAACAGCCTCTATGAAATGCTCTATCTGGATGAAGAGACAGGATTCAACGGCCTCCTGGATGTTCTGTCCATGGGGAAGCTGGCCAAATGGACTCTTATGACCGTTGTTCCCGCCTATCTGAGACCGGAAAAGGATGTTTTTATCAAACCCACCACAGCAAAGGGAATTCTTAAATTCCTGGAAGTGGAGGACCTTGTCTACAGACCCCGGCCCTCCTACCAGTTTTACAGTGCCTACAGAGATCTGATCAATGAACTGAAAACCCATGCAGATCCGTCCCTGTCTCCCAGTAATGCCGCATTTTCCGGATTTCTGATGATGAGTATGGAGGCATAGGTATGGAAGAGAAATACAGAATTATAACACATGCCGGCAAGGCTCATCTGGATGAACTGGTGGCCTGCGCACTTCTGGCTGTTTCCCGCGGAACCCAGCCTTTTGAGATTATCAGGCAGGAAAACAGAGTTACCGAGGCTCTTATAAAGGAGAATGCTCTCCAGGAAAAGGACTGGGTACTGGACTGCGGTATGGAGTATGATCCGTCCCGCCGGCTGTATGATCATCATCAGGATGGAGAGCTTCCGTCGGCGGCACTTCTGATATTCAATGAGTTTTTTCCCGAGCTCCAGGGGTCCAGGCTGCATGACTCCCTGATGCTCCTGTCCCGGGTGGACACCGGAGGGATTCAGTCGCTCAACGATTACGGCAGCCTGGATGAGAGCGGCTCCTACTGCTCCTTTTCCCAGAAACTTCTTCTCAAAGGTTTTGAACTTGATCCCTCCGATGCGGTGCGGATGGTCTCGGAGGCTTTGAAGGACAGCATTGAATTTGAGCATATGAGAAACAAGGCTCTGGTCTGGCTGGAAAACAAAGAGCATACAGAGGTGGTGGAAATAGAAGGTGTAAAAGTCCTTGCCTACAGAGTCCAGCCCCCGGAAGAACTGGCTTCAGCCCTCCGGTCGGCAGACAAGGAGATGGTGGATGAGCAGAAGATCGGGGCTGTTTTCTCCTTTGATGAAAAAAATCCCGCCGGACGGGCCCTCTTCCGCACAGGTCACGGCCTGGGATTTCTGGATTTTTCCCACTGCCGGCCGTCTGAAACCATATTCTGTCATCCCGGAGGGTTCCTTCTGAAGTTTGAACCAGCCCGGGAAGATGAATGGCTCCGGCTGGTTCGGGAGTCCCTGGTTTCTCAGAGCTCAGACTCTGAGGAATCCTGACTCTATTGAATCAGGAAAGGCAACAGGTAGTTCAGGCTGAAATAGAGCCAGGGGACAACTATCACCAGTGCCAGCATGGTTGACAGCCAGGCGGCATTGGCAAAATGGAGATCCAGCTTATACAGGGAGGGGGGCATGATCGCCACAAATCCGGCGGGCATGGAAGAGAGAATAAATACTGTCATCAGGGGAATCCCCTCCTGAATCCTGCCCAGTCCCAGCAGCCATGCTGCTCCTGTAATAATAAAGGGGACAAGAACGAATTTAATGAGCAGAACCGAGTAGGTGGAGCCCGCATATTTTTTCATCTTTTCCATGTGCATGGCCATGCCGATTGAGATCAGCAGAAGGGCGGAACCCAGAGGAATCAGTATGCTGTTCAGTCCGGCATAGAATCCGGGACGTTCAAGTCCGCTCATGTTGAAAATAAATCCCAGCAGAATAGAGCCCATTGAGATGGTGACAAAGGGATCTTTCAGAATTTGAAGAAGTCCCTTTCCCTTGTCTTTTTTATCACCGAACCGGGAGGCAATAGGAAAGCCGAGGCCGAAATACATGGCCGGTTCCATGAGTTTGTAAAAGGGCATCAGGGCAAAGCCCGGCTCACCCAGAAGGGCAAAGACAATCAGCCCTCCGATGGATCCGATATTGGTATAGTAACTGGCACAGAAGTGGCTTCCCCGGAAAGGCCGGTCCATTTTTCTGATTCCGGTGTAGAGTATGGATATAAATCCTCCCAGAGCTATGGCCGCTATTCCCAGAAAGGGGAGAAAAATAACTTCCAGATCATCCAGAGGGATTACCCAGACTGCGCCTGTAAAGGCTATGGGATTCAGTACCAGAATGGATATGACCTGAAGGGATTTTCTGATTTTTTCGTTTAATTCATCGGGAGCATTTTTTTTACTCAGGTATGATTTCAGAATTAGCCCGATGATCAGGCCTGCGGGAATCAGGGCTATGGAAAACAAAAATCGCATCATCTGCTGCACTCCTGGAGTCCGTCTATGAAAATAGGAAGGATGTTATCTGTTCAGATACTGCAGAAGCTCTTTGTAGGTTATTGCCTTGCTGAACAAATACCCCTGCATATACTGACAGTCTTTTAGGGGAGGATACTCCCTCTGCTCTTCAGTTTCAATTCCCTCTGCCACAATTCCCAGATTTAAGCTGTTGGCCAGGTTTACAATCGAGGTAATGACTTTTCTGTTGTTTTCCGCCGGAATCTCCTTGATAAAGGAGCGGTCAATCTTAATGACATCCACAGGCAGACGGCTCAGATACTGAAGGCTGGAGTATCCTTTGCCGAAGTCATCTATGACCAGTTTGAGGCCGGGATGATTCTTTTTCAGCTGTTCCAGAACCCTGATGGCCTGTTCGGGAGACTGCATGATAAAGGTTTCTGTCAGTTCGAATCTGAGATTCTCCAGTTTGATCTTCGAGCGCTTGATGGCCCGGCCTACTATTTCCAGAAAGTCCGGTGCATTGAGTTGCCGGGTACTGATATTGATTGAGACATAGAGCTGCCTGTTCATGATCCGGTTCAACTCTTTAATGTCCATCAGGGCATGTTCCAGTACCCAGCGGCCGATGGGGTTGATCAGGCCCGATTCCTCAGCAGGCGGTATAAAATCGTCAGGTGATATCAGACCCTGGGTCGGGTGATTCCAGCGGATCAGCGCTTCCACTCCCGTAATGTCTCCGTCTCTGTTGACAATGGGCTGGTAGAGAAGATACATCTCCTGATTGACCAGTGCTGTTTTCAGCCCCTGATCGATGAGCCATTTGTTCTTAGCCTTCAGGGTCAGTTCTTCCGAGAAAATAGTGTAGCGGTTTTTACCCGATTCCTTTGATTTATACATGGCCAGGTCGGCGTGTCTTGTGACGGTTTCCCGGTCCGTACCGTGTGCCGGCAGCAGGGCCACTCCGATGCTCACACCGATATTGACTTTGTGATTCTGATTGTTCTTCTCGAAGTTATAGGAGCGCTGAATCACCTGTAGAATCTTCCGGCAGATCAGATCCACATCGGACTGACTGCTGAGTCTGGTAATGAGTATGACAAACTCATCCCCTCCGAAACGGTAGATCATGTCAGACTCTCTCATCAGCCCTCTCAAGCGTTTGGCTGTTGAGATCAGCAGAAGATCACCTGCCTGATGTCCCAGAGTATCGTTTACCTGCTTGAACCCGTCCAGATCAAGGAACAGGAGGGCTCCGCACAGTTCTTCGTGGGACTTGTTAATTTTGAAGAATTCTTCAATATCCGTATGAAACAGATCCCTGTTTCCCAGTTCCGTAAGTTTGTCATGGTAGGCCAGATAGCGGAGCTGTCTCTCCTGCTTTTTGCGCTGGGTAATATCCCGGATGATGCAGATGATTGTTCTCTGTTCCAGCTCCCGGGAGTTGCCGAAGGAAATCTCAAGGGGGGATACACCTCTGTTTTTACTCCGTCCCAGAACCTCCAGTTCCTTCCTGACACTCTGATCGTCCTGTGCATCCATATAAAAGTATTTTTTAAACTCATCGGCGTAGCGGCTGAACACTTCCCGGGGGAAGAGCATGGCAAAGGGGGATCCGGTCAACTCTTCCCGGGTGTAACCGAACACCCGCTTGCAGGAGCTGTTGGCGTAAATGATATTGAACGACTCATCTACCATGACAACCGCTTCGGTAATGGTTTCGGTCAGGGCTTCATAGTTGCTCCTGGCTTCCTGCAGTTTGCTGGACAGTTCATTTCTGCTATGGTCCGGTATCCACAGATTAAGGAAAAATGATGTTGCTTCATCCTCACAGAAGGGGAAGATGACACATTCGTAGCTGTTGAGGATGCCTTTGCTGTCGGGAAAGCGTAGAAGGAACATATCCTCTTTCTCCTGTTCTTTGTCACCGGGAGTCTCATCTTCATTACAGCAGGGAATTCTCTCTTTGATGAAGGGTGTGTATTCTTCAGGGATAAGGGAGAAGATATTGCAGTTTTTCAGTTCTCCTTCATCATAGCCCAAGATCACCCGGGCCGTGCTGTTGCAGTTCAGTATTTCACCGTTGCAGTTTATATGAAGGATCGGATCCACCGCGTTGCTGAGAATGATATCGGCAGGTACTCCCATGGAATCAATAACAGCCTTGAGGCTGATCTTGTCTTTGATGGAAGGCGGCTTTTGAGTCTCCGATTTTGAATGTTTACTTTGCATATGATCCCTTAATTATTGGCTAATTCCCCTTAAGGGGCAATCAATAATTCGCCGGAGAACAAAAAAATAATGGTCAAAGGCCTTTTATATGATAAATCCGGGAGCCGAAATCACCGACAAAGGTAATCCCCTCTTTCATACCGCTGCCGTAAAAACCGGGCCGGGGTAGGTAGCCTTTTGATTCCAGAAAGTCTCCTCCTGCGGTAATGGAATCTTCCTCCAGTTTATACAGGTAATGATCCGCCAGTTTGTTCAGCACAAATCCTCCCTCTTTCAGGTCTACAGGGAGGGCTTCTTTCACCAGTTCACCGAAGCGCCGGATGTTTTCATACTGTATCCTGTTGGTAACCGAGTAGTCCCTGTCTGCCAGGAGTCCGGGAAAGCGGAGACGCCGGGGATAGGAATTGGGGCGGGCCAGTATCTGATACCAGCCGGCCATGGCTTCGTCCTTCTCTTTTGAAATAACCATCCAGAGATATTCATTTGAGTCCGGACCTCCCTGAATCCGGCGGAATTCTCCAAACTGGAACAGAGCCCGGTGTGCTTTATAAAACTTGATCTGTTTTCTGATCACCTTCTTGTCGAACTGACTCCCTTTTGTCATATCCAGTTCGTAACCCAGAACGCCGAAGGCGGCCGTGTTGAACCGGGATTCCAGAGAGGTTTCTCTGAGAACCTGATGGTTGGGTACCGCAGAGACATGGGCGCCCATGGTGGAGGGGGGAGCAAAAAAAGATGTTCCGTACTGAATGGGAAGGCGCTCTACGGCATCCGTGTCGTCACTGGTCCAGGTCTGGGGCATATAGCAGAGCATGCCCAGGTCAAAGCGGTTTCCTCCGCTGGCACAGGATTCAAAGAGAATCTTCGGAAAGGCTTCGGTCAGAGCCCGGAGTATTTCATAAAGACCCAGAACATAGCGGTGGGCAAACTCCTCCTGCCTGTCTGCCGGCAGGCTGCTGCTGAAACAGTCGCTGAAGTTCCGGTTCATATCCCATTTCACATAACTGATTTCCGCACTGGAAAACACATCGCCGAGAACTTGTATCAGGTAGTCCCGCACCTCTTTGTTTGTCAGGTCCAGAAGAAACTGATTCCTCCCGGGAGAGGGGGTTTGACGGGGCGAGCGGACCAGCCATTCGGGGTGCGCCTTGTACAGTTCACTCTGCTCGGAAATCATCTCCGGCTCCACCCAGAGACCAAAGTCCAGACCGGCTTTTTTTATCTTTTTCTGAAGCCCCTCCAGTCCGCCGGGAAGTTTCTTTGTGTCCACAAACCAGTCTCCCAGGCTGGTGGTGTCATCATTTCTTTTTCCGAACCAGCCGTCATCCAGGACAAAGAGTTCCACCCCGGCTGCCGCGGCCTCTTTGGCCAGAGCCAGGAGCTTTTTCTCGTTAAAGTCAAAATAGGTGGCTTCCCAGTTGTTGATCAGTACCGGGCGCTCTTTATACTGCCAGTATCCCCGGACAATGTGATTCTGTACAAAGCGGTGGAAGTTACGGCTCAGGCTGCTGAGCCCTTCATCTGAAAAGGAGAGAACCCCCTCGGGGGTATGGAAATCCTCACCGTCATTCAGGAGCCAGCGGAACCCTTCATCCTGTATGCCCATCTGAACTCTGAGCTGATTCTGGGGGCTCTGTTCTATGCGGCAGCTGTGGCTTCCGCTGTAGACCAGGGAAAATCCGTAGCACCCGCCGGCATTTTCATCAGTGTTTCCGGCGGCAAGAACGAAAAAGGGATTGTGGTCCGAGCTGCTCACCCCTCTCCGGCTTCCCAGTTCTGTCAGTCCGGGAGTGACGGGGGCACGGTGGATGTGGCGTTCTCTGATCCAGGCGCCGTTCAGGCTGATCAGCTCCATATCCTGCAGATCCATATCCAGAGAGCAGCTCATAAAACGGTCCAGCACCAGAGGAGAGCCGCTTCTGTTTTCAAGGACTCCCCAGCGGGTTATGACACCGGCTTCAGGAAAGCAGCTGTAATTCAGGTTCAGATAAACATTCCGGCTCAGATCCTTCAGGCGGATCATCAGGGTTTCAACATCCCTGTCTTCACCCGGCAGGGAGGAGGGCAGCCCCGGCAGTTCCGGTTTTCCTTCGGACAGACTGTGGGTCTCATAGATAAAATCAAAAACACTATCTCCCCTGTCCCCGTCTTTCAGAATAAGGGATGGGGAGCGGTAGTCTCCCTTGCCCGGCGTGGCTTCTTCTCTTCCTATATAATCCAGGGAGTAGGCGGGGTCCTCACTGCTGTAGGATGTGGAGCAGCCGTAGGGGATGGGCAGGGGTCTGAACAGATTGTCCATAGTCTTTGGCTGTCTGATTTTCTTTCCGAAATAGCAGTGGCTGAGGTGTCCCTTGTCTGTGACTCTCAATATGTAGGAACTGCCTGCTGTCTGTATATGGAATACCTTATTATCACTGGAAACTGTAATCATGACTCTTCCCCTGTTTCTCCTTCGATCGTTCCTCCAGAATACGTCAGCCCGGAGTGAAATGCAACGGTTTTCTGTTGGTCCTGCCGGGCTCATCAGGGTCTGGCAGAATCCCCTTTTCAGCCGTAGGAGTCATTGTAAACAGACCTGTGGATCTTTTTATTATTTACTCTATAATGGCAGAATGAAGATGAGTGTATTCGGTGAAAAGTTCACAGCAAAAAGCGGTATTCTGGAATTGATGGACGACCTGGGCAAGGCTGTTGCAGGCAGTGAGAAGGTCTGTATGCTGGGGGGTGGAAACCCCGCAAGGATAGATCAGGTTCAGGCCGTCTGGCAGGAAAAACTGGAAGGACTGCTTAAAAACGGAGCTCTGGGTGATGCTCTGGTTTCCTATGACACGCCCCAGGGGCGGCAGGTCTTTCTGGAGGCCGTGGCCTCTCTTCTGAAGGAGAATTTCGGTTGGGATATAGGGCCTGAAAACGTGGCTGTCACCAATGGAAGCCAGCCGGCCTTTTTTATCCTGTTCAACCTTTTTGCAGGAACCGATGCCCGGGGTGTTAAAAAGAAGATCCTCTTTCCCCTCTGCCCTGAATACATCGGCTATGCGGATCAGGGGATAGAAGAGGGTCTGTTCTCAACCTGTCCTGCCGCCATCCAGGAGATAGACGGCTTCAGCTTCAAATACCGTGTTGATTTCTCCAAACTGGAAATTACCGATGACATCGGCGCCGTCTGCGTATCCCGTCCCACCAATCCTACGGGGAATGTGATCAGTGATGACGAGATGGCTCAGCTCTCGGTCCTGGCGGAAAAAGCGGGGGTCCCTCTTTTTGTGGATAATGCCTACGGGGCTCCTTTTCCGGGAATTATTTTTGAAGATGTGAATCCCTTCTGGAATGAAAACACTGTGATCAGCATGAGCCTGTCCAAAATAGGTCTGCCCTCGGTGCGTACCGGCATCATTGTAGCCCGGCCGGAGATTATTGAGGCGGTCTCTTCCTGTAATGCCATCATCAATCTGGCCAATGTGAATATCGGTCAGGTTCTGACAGAAGAACTGTTCCGGACTTCGGAAATCCTGGACATCAGCCGAAATCTGGTGATGCCCTTTTACAAGGATAAATCGGATACCGCCCAGGATCTGATCCGGAAATATATGCCTATAGAGGTGGATTACCGGGTTCATAAAAGCGAAGGGGCTATATTTCTGTGGATCTGGTTCCGGAATCTTTCCATTACCACCATGGAACTCTATGAAAGGCTGAAGAAAAGAAAGGTTATTGTTGTCCCGGGAGAATATTTCTTTTTCGGTCTGGATGAGGACTGGGAGCACAGCCGGCAGTGTATCCGGATCAACTACTCTCAATGTCACGACTCTGTGGAAGAGGGCATCCGCATTATAGCAGAGGAGGCGGCGGCAGCTGTAAAAGAATGAGTCTGAATCTGCTGATTGTCCTGACTCTTATTGGAGGCTGGATCTTTTCCAGAATCTTCAAGAAAATCGGACTTCCCAATGTTCTGGGTATGATTATCTGGGGGATCCTCTTAGGCATTTTCTCAGGAGGGAACACTCCCTCATCCCTGAATGAGCTGAGCCCCTTTCTGAAGTCCATGGCTCTCATTGTTATTCTTCTGAGAGCCGGCCTGGGGATCAGCCCTTCAACCTTGAAAAGAGTCGGCCGGACGGCGCTGCTCATGTCTTTTCTGCCTTGTATTCTGGAAGGGGCTGCCCTGATGGTGCTGCTCCGTTTTATTCTGGGCTTCTCCTGGACCGTAGCGGGAACATGCAGTTTTATTCTGGCGGCGGTCTCTCCTGCTGTTGTGGTTCCTTCCATGCTGAATTTTCAGGAAAGCGGTCTGGGGCAGGACAAGGAGGTTCCCACACTGGTCCTGGCGGGAGCCTCTCTGGATGACGTGTTTGCCATCACCCTGTTTTCCATCTTTCTGGGGCTGTCCACCGGGGCGGATGTTCAGGTGGGTCGGGCAGTTCTGAATATTCCCTTCTCCATATTGGGGGGTATTCTGCCGGGCATCGCCGTTGGATTTGCTTTGACCTGGTATTTCAGAAAATACCATGAGCGGGTCCGGGCCACCGAGAAGATTCTTCTTCTGCTGGGATTGTCCATCCTCCTTGTGGATATCGGAGAATCTGTGCATACAGCGGCCCTTCTGGGTGTGATGACCACAGGATTTATCCTGCTTGAACGGGTGGAGCATGTGGCTCATGAGCTGGCAGCCAAACTGAAGAAAATCTGGATCTTTGCGGAAATCATTCTTTTTGTTCTGATCGGTCTGTCGGTGGATCTGCAGGTGGCCTGGAATGCGGGGCTTACAGGGATTCTCATTATCAGCGGCGGGCTGCTGTTCCGTTCGGCGGGGGTATGGCTGGCTACTCTGGGCAGCGGCCTCAATCAGAAGGAGCGGCTGTTCTGTATTATCGCCTATCTGCCCAAAGCCACTGTACAGGCCGCCATGGGCTCTGTTCCTCTGGCCGCAGGAGTGGCTGAAGGAGAACTGATACTGGCTCTGGCAGTATTGGCTATTCTGTTCACTGCGCCTTTAGGGCTGCTGGGAATCCGGTTTTTTGGTCCCCGCCTCCTTACTCAGCCGGAACAAATATCCTGACACCGAAGATATTTCTGGCGGCGCCGCTGCCGTGACGGTCGGCAATTCTGTAGGACTCACTGAGAAGGCGTGTGGTTTCATCCAGGGGATCTCTTATGAGAAAATCATCCCCCTCGTAACCGGTGAGAACGACAAAGTGGGGTATGTTTCCGGGACGCAGCACTTCGGCAATTACGGGAATCCCTCCGTCCAGGTAGCCTCTGATCAGGTACAGGTCGGCCGGAAGGGCGGTGAAGTCATAGCGTCTGTAGACTCCTATTTCACTGTGGCCCGAGGCTACTATGTCCCATATAATTCGAACCAGTCCCAGATACTCCCCTGTATCATCATCCCAGCCCTTATCAAAGCCGCCGTTTTTCAGAAGCCACTTGTTCAGTTTCAGAGGATCAGTCTTAACACCGTAATGCTTTAAAACCATGGCCGTGGAGACCAGGGCACAGCCGCCGTGAGCAATGTCTATGACCGGGCTGTCACCCAGGGAGGAGCTGCCCCAGTTTTCTTCAAGCTGACCGAACCAGGGCAAAGATATTTCATTATCCTCCCTTCCCTGGGCAGCAAGGGGCAGAAGGAGAGAAAACAGTAGCAGACTCAGAAGGGCTGTTCTGAAGAGTCCGGCAGGGAATGGGAAAGGAAGGCGCATCAGTTCTGTTTTATCAGGATGTTGGTTATGCCCATGTTGCTCAGGCGTTCAGCATAGACCATGGTCTCCTCTTCCGGGATATCCGCCAGGTAGATTCTGGTGATTCCCTTACTGTTCAGGCTGGCCTTGGGAGAAAAGCCGTTGGCCTCCAGTTTCCGTTTCATGGCTGTTGCATTCTCCAGATTCCTGTAGGCTCCCACCTGAATGGAGAAACGGATCTGCAGGGTTTCCATATCTTCCACAACAAGACGAACCGGTGCCGTACCGCTTTTTATCATATCCAGTTCAACCGCGGCCGCATAGGAAAGATCAATATTCCTGCCATCGATAAATGGTCCTCTGTCATTAATGCGGACAACCACTGTTTTTCCATTTGTCAGGTTTGTCACTTTTACTATTGAATTGAAAGGGAGCTGCTTGTGGGCGGCAGTCAGCTCATGGGTATTGAATGTTTCACCGTTGGCGGTCAGCCGGCCGTGGAATTTACCCCCGTACCAGGAGGCTATGCCCTCTTCTTCATAGGCCTGCAGTCCCGAGACGCAGACAAATATGACCATTATTATGAGAATGAGATTTTTATTCATGCTCACACTATCGGCAGAGAGTCCCGGGGGCTTCAGTTTTTCCCTGTACTTCATTCAGACTCTTTGCATAGCCCGTTCATATTTTGTTTATATCTGCCAATTATCTTTCAAATCATCAAGTTTGAAAATAATAACGCGGAGGTTATTTATGAAAAAGACATTAGCAGTAACAGCACTGGTTCTTATGAGCACGGCGGCTCTCTTCGCCAATGGAAATAAGGATGAGGAGACTCAGGAATATTACGGAAGAGGCGGCGGACGGCCTGCTCAGGGTCGGGATATGGCCCGGGGCGACTGGGACGGTCCCAGAGGTCCTTTTATGGAAGAGTGCGATGATGAAGACGGCAACTGGATTGAACCTGAACAGATCAGCGCCGAAGGAACTCTGGTTCTGGAAGAAGGAACACTTCCCTATCTGAACACAGACAGCGGAAAAGTGTTTCTCATGGTTCCCCCTTTTGCAATGGCAGATCTTGAACTGGAAGGGGGCGAGTCTGTAGCGGTAACCGGTTATGATATGCCCACTGACAGATGGGGTAATGAGACCGAGTCCACATTTATCAGAGTTCTGACGGCCGAAATTGACGGGGAAGAGCTGGACCTGGCATTTGACCGTATGGGCGGAAGAAGCCGCGGCGGAAAAGGCGGCAGAGGCCCTCAGGGCGGACGTTTCGACGGCAGTGATGCCTGATGAAAACAGGGCTTTGATTAAAAAAGTCTAAAAAATATCAGATGAGGATGTCCTTTTAAGCTTTTGGAAGGGCATCCTCTGTTGTCATTGGCGGGATGCATCTGTATAATTCCTTGCCATGAGTGATAATAGCAAACCAAAATCGACCCACTGGGCGGATATTACCGCCGATAAAATTATCCGGGAAAGAGGGGACAAGGAGCATTATACCTGTGCTTCGGGAATTACCCCCTCCGGAACTGTTCATATAGGAAATTTCAGAGAGATCATCTCTGTGGAGCTTGTTGTCCGCGCCCTCAGGGACAAAGGACAGAAGGTTCGTTTCATCTACTCCTGGGATGACTACGATGTCTTCAGGAAAGTACCTAAAAACATGCCTCAGCAGGAACTGCTGGAAACATACCTCAGAAAGCCTATCGTCATTGTTCCCGATGTTTTGGGAGATGCCGAAAGTTATGCTGAATCCAATGAGAAAGCACTGGAAAAACTTCTGCCCCAGGTGGGCGTTTTCCCCGAATATATCTATCAGGCCAAACGCTACCGGAACTCCGAGTATGCCGAAGGGATCAAAAAAGCCCTGGTACATCAGGATGATATCCGGCGTCAGCTCAATGAGAGCCGGACCAGCGACCTCCCCGCCGAGTGGATGCCCGTTTCCGTTTTCTGTACATCCTGTGACAGAGACACAACCAAAGTAACAGGATGGGACGGAGATTACGGTGTCAGCTTCGAATGTGAATGCGGCCATAGCGAAACTGTGGATCTGCGTAAAACATCTGCGGTCAAACTCCCCTGGCGAATTGACTGGCCCATGAGATGGAAGGAAGAGGATGTGGACTTCGAGCCCGCGGGAAAAGACCACCATTCCGAGGGCGGCTCCTTCGATACAGCCAAAAAGACCGGCAAGGAAGTGTACGGTCATGAACCTCCTGTAACTTTCCAGTATGATTTTATCAGGATCAAGGGACGGGGAGGAAAGATCTCCTCATCCACAGGAGAGGTTATCTCACTCCAGGATGTCCTTGAGGTCTACCAGCCAGAGGTCATCCGCTATATGTTTGCCGGAACCAGACCCAATACGGAGTTTGCCATCAGCTTTGACCTGGATGTTCTGAAAATCTACGAAGACTACGATAAGTGCGAACGGACGTACTTCAATAAGCCCGACAGCCCCAAGGCTCTCAAGAAATGGGAGAAACAGGCCCGTATTTATGAGCTGTCCCAGGTGGGAGACGTTCCTGAAACCATGCCCTACCAGATGCAGATCAGACACCTGTGCAACCTCCTGCAGGTTCATTCGGGAGATGTGGATGCGGTCGTCGCCTCTCTGGATGATCTGACTCCCGAACAGGAAGAACGCTTCAGACAGCGCTGTGCCTGCGCCTGGAACTGGGTAAAAGAATTCGCTCCTGAGGATTTCCGCTACGCCCTGAGAACCGTTGAAGACGGTCCTGTTGAGCTGGATGACAAAAACAGAGAAGCCGTAAAACGTCTGGCTGTTATTGTGGATGAAAACATCGACACCATGGACGAGAAAGAATTCGGTACCCTTGTATACGATATGATGAAAGAACTGGAGTTGGAATCTGCCGATTTTTTCACCGCCGTCTACCAGGCTCTTATCTCCAAAGAAAAGGGTCCCCGGCTGATCAGTTTTCTGTATACCCTGGGCCGGGAAAAAGTCGTTAATCTGCTGAAACTGTATTAATCCTTTGCTCTTTATCCCCTCTTCCTTTTAGAATAGTTAGAGGGGATACATCTTTATGAATGAAATGAGAAAATTTCTGTGCCCCGAATTCGTTTTCGGATCTGGGGCTGTTTCTCTAGCCGGACGCTATGCAGAGCACATGGGGGCTTCCAAAGTCCTTCTTGTTACCGACCCGGGGGTCCGGGACGCCGGATGGACGGCAGCTGTTCAGGCTTCTCTGGAAGAACGGGATATTTCCTATGAACTCTACGATGCCATCCTTCCCAATCCCAGAGATACACAGGTCATGGAGGGCTCTGCTTTTTATGAAGAGCAGAATTGTGATGTGATACTCGCTGTGGGAGGTGGCTCCGTGCTGGATGCCGCCAAGGGAATCGGAATTGTTGCGGCCAACGGCGGTCATATCCTTGACTACGAGGGAGTGGATGCCATACCTGAACCCATCCCTCCCCTGATCTGCATTCCCACAACCTGCGGCAGCTCTGCCGATGTCAGCCAGTTTGCTATTATCACCGATACAAAGGGACACCGGAAAATCGCCATTATCTCAAAATCGGTTGTTCCCGATATTGCTCTCATCGATCCGGATACCCTGGAAACCATGAGCCATGAACTGATGGCTGCGGTCTGTCTGGATACTCTGACCCATTCCATAGAAGCCTATGTCTCACAGGCCCACTCCTTTATGACAGACCGCCATGCCCTGGGGGCAATCGAACTGGTGGGGGAACATCTTATTCCCGCTCTGAGCCACAGGGAGGACCGGACTCTTCAGGCCTATATGATGCAGGCGTCCCTGGAAGCGGGACTGGCTTTTTCCAATGCCAGTCTGGGGCTGGTGCACGCCATGGCCCATGTTCTGGGTGGACTCAAGGACTTTCCCCATGGCATCTGCAACGGACTCCTTCTGCAGAATGTGTGCTCCTATAATTATGATGCCTGTCCCGAACGGTATGACCGGATTACCAAAGCACTCCGGGGCTCCTGTGACGATATTCACGGTAAGGAGTCTCTGGTAGAGGCACTGGCCATTCTTGTAGAGGGAAGCGGCGTCCGGGAGGAGCTGGGGAAATTCAAACTCTCCTCTCCCGAATGCCGGACTCTGGCACAGATGTCCCTGAAAGATGCCTGTATTGTGACCAACCCCCGGGAACCGGAACTGAAGGAGATTGTTTCTCTGTATGAAGAAACCTTCACAGTACGATAAAAACTGGGACGACCTGAGACAGCAGATTATCGGGCTGGGTGAGGGGAGTCACAGCAAGAATTATTATCCTGCCCTGAAACAGTCCCGGGACGCTCTGATCCGCTTCAGGGCGGTGATCGAAGAGATCCCCGATATGATTCTTATTGCCGATGAGAACGGAGCAATTCTGGATCTGAACAAGGCGGCGGAGCTGGTCTTCTCCCGAAGCCGGTCTGAAATGCTGGATATGAATGCGGATGATCTTCTGGAAGGCCGTTTTGAAGAGCTGAAAAGGGGTTCTTCAGATACAGAAGGGAACGAACCGATCATCGAAACTCCCGGTGCAGACGGTGAGTCTGTTGTCAGAGAGGTGGATGTAAGACCCGTAAAGATAAGCCAGAAATCCCTGTGGGTCGTGATAGGACGGGATGTGAGCCACAGGATCAGGGCGGAACAGAAGCTGATTGAGATCAATGACCATCTGGAGGATCTGGTGCAGGAGAGAACCGCCTCCATTGAAGAGCAGATGGCCATTCTCAAGGATACACGGGATCAGCTGATCATATCCGAAAAGATGGCGGTTCTGGGGACGATGGTTGCCGGTGTGGCCCATGAAATCAATAATCCCCTGGGAATCGGACTCACCGCTTCCAGTGCCCTGGTGTCCAAAGTGAATGCTTTGAAGGCCTCCCATAAAGAAGGAAATCTTACAGAAGAGGAATTTATTGATTTTCTGGATTATATCAGTCAGTCCGCGTCTCTGGTCCAGACCAATCTGGAACGGGCGGGAGAACTGATCAAATCCTTCAAACAGGTTTCCGTGGATCAGAGTAGCGAACAGTCCCGGGAGATTGAACTCCTGGGCTATCTGGAAGAGGTGGTGCAGAGCCTCTATCCCCAGTGGAAACGGCATATCGTCAATATCGGCGGGCTCCGGGGGATCAGAACCGTTACGGTTCCGGGAGACTGGTCCCAGATTCTGACCAACCTGATCATCAACTCTGTGGTTCATGGATTTAAAGGATGGAAAAGCGGGGGAATCGTCTCCATCTCAGTCACCACTGAAGGGGACAGGGTTCACCTCGATTACAGTGATAACGGCTGCGGACTCACTGATCAGCAGGCAGATAAAATCTTCGATCCTTTTTACACAACAGCCAGAGAGAACGGCGGAACCGGTTTGGGAATGCATATCGTCTATAATATCATCACCCTCCGGCTGGAAGGAGACATCCGGTATATCCGCAGTGAAGATCCCGGAGTTCTTTTCAGAATATCCGTTCCCCTGAACAGGCTGCAAAACTGACCTGCTCAAGCGGGCGGGTACGTCTGGGGAGACCCCTTTATTTCAACATTCCTTTCAGAAGGTAGTCTTTCCGTCTCCACCGGGGATTCACTTTGACCCGCAGGTCCAGGCGCACCTTGTAACTGAAAATTTTTCTGAATTCCTTGAGGGAGGCGATGCGTATCCATTTGATCCGCTTTCCTTCCTTTCCCACAACAATCCCCACCTGGGATTCCGACTCCACCGTAATAAAAGCTCTGACCCACAGTTCGTTGTCTTTCATTTCGGTGTCCGCCACTTCCACGTAAAGGGCATGGGGAATTTCCTGACTGGTCTGGCTGATGGCTTTTTCCCTGATGATTTCGGCAATCCTGAACTCAGGCTCCTGATCGGTATAGTAGTCCTCGGGATACATGAGTTCCCCTTCGGGAGCCAGTTCGATCAGACGGTCCCGCAGGGCATCCACACCGGTCCCTTCCAGTGCGGAGGTCTCCATCAGGGCATCGGGGTGGACATTCACTGTCAGCAGTCCCCGGATCTCATTGGTATAGCCGGCTTTCAGGTCGGATTTGTTGATGACCAGAAGGACGGGTTTGTCTTTCTGTTTGTTCAGGAGTTCAATGATCTCCTTCTCCTCACTTCCCGGCGGCCGGGTGGCATCTACAACGTACAGAACCATATCCGCTTCCTCCAGGGAGGAATAGACCACGTCCTTGAG
Organism: Spirochaetales bacterium; assembly: GCA_028532905.1. Taxonomy (GTDB): domain Bacteria; phylum Spirochaetota; class Spirochaetia; order DSM-2461; family DSM-2461; genus Oceanispirochaeta. The sequence continues at coordinate 1,728 of JAQQAM010000016.1, read as the reverse complement.
GTACTGGTTGAATTTCCGGTCCGAATGGTGGTAGCCGGGGGTGTCAATGAAAACCAGCTGTCCCTCTTCTTCGGTGACGATCCCCCGGATTTTATTCCTGGTTGTCTGGGGAACATCGGCGGTTATGGATACCTTTTCCCGGCACAGGGCGTTGAGAAGGGTCGATTTTCCCGCCGAAGGGCGGCCGATTATGGCAACAAATGCTGATTTCATGTCTCTTTCCTTTCTGGATAAATTGCCTTTTCCTGACATTTTGAATATATTTTGTTGAAGGCCGGCCGCTTTTGGCCTGTTTTACCCATAGCTACTAAGGAGACTATACAATGATCAGACGTCTGGAGGAAGAGGAAAAACAGCAGAAAGGCGAAGCTGAACAGGATGCCCTCTCTCAGAAAATGCTTAAAACCAGAACGATCCTTCTCTCGGGAGAGATAAACAAGGAACTGGCAGAAAGAGTGATCAAACAGCTCCTTCTTCTGGAAGCTGACGGGGATGACCCCATCAAGGTTTTCATCGATTCACCCGGGGGAGATGCGGATGCCGGTTTTGCCATTTATGATATGATCCGTTTTATCAAACCCGATGTCTATACAATCGGTATGGGGCTTGTGGCCAGTGCCGGTTCCATTATCCTTCTGGCGGCTCCTCTTGAAAGACGAATCGCCCTTCCCAATTCACACTACCTGATTCATCAGCCCCTGAGCGGTATCAGAGGTGTGGCCACAGAGATTGAGATTCATGCCAATGAACTTGAGAAACTGAGGGTGAAGATCAATAAACTGATTGCCGAAGAAACCGGTGTGGATGAAAAGAAAGTCAGTGAAGATACGGACAGAGACTACTGGATGAGCGCCGACGAAGCTCTGGAGTATAAACTGGTGAACACCATTATCTCCACCAGGGATGAACTGGAAAAGATCGAGAAAAAGTAGATTGTTCCTGAAGAGGATTGCATACCGGCCTGGAGAGGCCGGTTTTTTTTGTCTTATTTGAATTCGGAGCCCGATTCTGCTGCTGGTAAAGGCAGAGGTATGTAATGAGACGGTTTCTATTTTTTCTGATTTTCCCCTTTGGGCTCCTGTCCTGCCTGATGCCGGATAAGCCGGAAGCAGAATCTCTGACCTTACTGAGCTGGAATGTTCAGAACCTGTTTGACTCTGTATCCGACGGAACCGAATATCCCGAATATGATCCGGAAAGGTCGGACTGGAATGAACAGAAGATGAGAATCAGGCTGGAAAATATCCAGACCCTTCTGCTGGCTCTGGATGGGGGACTGCCGGATCTGCTCCTTCTTCAGGAAGTGGAAAATACAAACATTCTTGAGATTCTCAATGAGGAGTACCTGGACGGTTATTATCAGTTCTGTGATGCCTGGAAGGATACATCTTCGGCAGTGGGCTGCGGAATCATGACCCGGGTTATGCCGGATCTGGTTCATGTCCATTTTCCCGGAGACTACAGGGGCATGCCCCTCCGGCCTCTGGCGGAAATCCATTTTTCCCTTCCTTCAGGAGATCTTGCTGTTTTCAATAATCACTGGAAGTCCAGGGGCGGAGGGCAGATGGCTACCGAGGAGGGGCGCCTTCTTTCTGCGTCCCTGTTGTGCCGCCGTATCAGGGAGCTCCGGGAGGAAGGGGTGGAAAATATTCTCATCGCCGGAGACCTGAACGGTTCGGCAGAGGATTACAGGCCGGGAGGAGATCAGTGTGCCCAGATTCCCGTGGA